>CAMBXJ010000155.1 GCA_945871455.1 Asaia bogorensis | reverse complement strand
AGCGACATCGCCTGCGCCCTGGTTTCTACTGTTGGTATCTGCTGGATTCGCAAACGCATGATACCAAAGACTGGGCGCGGGCGTCTCGCCGAATTATCGCGAATTGACGGCGAAATTCACCCTGTCAGTTGGGTTTTGCAAGTAGCTCTAACGTATAGCGTTTTTCGCTTGGCGGCGCGGCGCACGAGCCTCCCTACCGGGGTTCCATCGCTGGAATCCGCGCCGGTGAGCGAAAAACGCGTTGGACTAAACCGCTCCCGCCGCCGAGCTATGGGCGTTGAATACTCCCGGCCCCATCTCCCGTGCACGACTTGCGCAGCCTGGTGGAACAGTTTGATGCCAAGCCGGCCGAAATCCGCCGGCTGCCGCGGGGTGACTTGGACGCGGGCCGTGCGCAGGGCCTCATGGATCAGATGCGCGCGGCCGGACTGCCCACATAATCGCAACGGGTTTTCTGGTGGATTCTGGACGTGATGGGCCGGTTGGGCGCGCCCGCCAGGAAATCGCCCGTTTTCCGCACGAACCCGCCCCCGCCGCCGCGCGCCCAGTCTCAGATAATGTGCGTTGGAACGTTTCATCTTGCGTCCGTCTCAGCGAGACTGCGTTCAGTCTCAAACAATCTGCGTCCAGACACCCCGATAGTCTCAGCTAATCTGCGTCGGAAAGCCCCCTTGATTGCGCGTCGGGCCGTTTATGATTGCGCGCCGCTACAGTTACGCCCGAATCCGAACACGTACTCGATTGGTTCCACATCACCATGACCATCACGGTGCTGAGCCAATATGCCTTCGGGGTCGCGCGGCATGACGATGCGACCGGCAAAAATCTATCGGCCGAACTGGAACGTATCAAGTCGCTGCTCTGGCTCGGAAACCAATATCGAGACGGAGAGACGATCAAATACTTCCTGGACGACGTCGCCGCACTGGAGGTGGACTACCCCAATCTGAGTAAATCCACCCGCGCTGCCCGGGAGTTTTCCGTGTACATCGCCTCGAACGCCGGCAGCCTGATCAACTATGGTGAGCGATATCGCGCCGGCGAACGGATCTCATCATGCCTGGTGGAGTCCACGGTGAACGCCGTCCGTCAGCAGCAAGCGCTGCGCCAAAACGTCAGCAGATGCAATGGACGAAACGCGGCGCGCATCTGCTGCCGCAGACCCGCACCCGTACGCTCGACGGCACGTTCCACCCTCTCTTCGAACGATGGTATCCGGGGCTTTCCAATGACAACGCGGACAGCGCCTCCCGCGCGGAGGCAGCGTGAAATACCCCACAAAAGGTCATGCTCTCCCTGTCACAGGATGAAGTTCGCCCCACTCAACACATGAGACCCGGTGAGCTTGATCGCGAAGTCAGCGGCGTTGTCCCCGTTCACGTCGCCCAATACCATGGTTGCTCCGCCGCCTACTTGCGCTCGTAGTTGTCCGGCCATTCCAGAGAACGCAGCCGTGCCAATAAACGTGAAGGCCTGGTCCCCGCCGAAGCCGGGGTTGGCATCGATCCCACTCAACTCGATCACATCCCCGGCAAACGTCGAGAAGTCACCTATTGTGTCCCAACCAGCAAGATCAACGGTCGAGTCTGGCAGCATCGCTAGTGCAAAGATGTCCGCGCCCGCACCGCCGAACAGCACATCCGCTCTACCGCCGCCCACGATAGTGTCGTCGCCAGCCTCGCCGGTGATGGTGTTGGCAGATTCGTTCCCCGTGAGCGCTAGACCGGCGCCGCCAGCAGCCGTGAGAAATTCAATCTCAGAGCCGGTTGGCAAACGGTAGCCGACGCTGGCGAGTACCGTATCGGAGCCGCCATCTATCGGCTCCAGGATCACTATCGCCGGGTCGTCCACGCGGTATGTGTTGTCCCCTAGGTTGTCGGTAACCAGCGTGCCATTGATCTTGGTGCCGTTTAGCGTGAGGTAGCCGTTGTCACTGTCGGGCGAGCTGTCGGAGAACCGGAACTGTTGGACCGAGCCGTCGGGGTCACTGCCGCCGACCTTGCCGACGAAGCTCAGGGTTTGGTTCGTGCCGCCGGACAGATTGGCCGGCCCCGTGACCGTACGGGCTTGGTTCGGGGGCGGGTCGTCCGTAACAAGGATGGTTGGCGTGACGGAGTTGGTGCTGACTTTGCCAAGATTGTCGATCGCTTTGATGGTTATTCCGTTAGAACCAGCCACGGTTCCGGTGAAATAGCCGATGGTGCCAAGGCTGGCTGCTGACACGGTAACCGACGTGCCACTGATCTTGGTACCGTTGAGCGTAAGGTAGCCGTTGTCACTGCCGGGCGAGCTGTCGGAGAACCGGAACTGTTGAACCGAGCCGTCGGGGTCACTGCCGGCGACCTTGCCGACAAAGCTCAGGGTTTGGTTCGTGCCGCCAGACAGATTGGCCGGCCCGGTGACCGTAGGGGCTTGGTTAGCGGTTGCGGTGATCGTGTGCAGAGCGTCGTTGCTGTCGTCCCCGGCGTTGTCGAAGGCCTCGAACAGAAACTGGTTGCTGCCAGAGCCTACCGTGTAGCTCAGCAGATTCCGGTTGGCATGCTCGAATTGGTAGCCGGAGCTGCCAGGCGTGATCACTGCATTGCTGTAGCGCCAGACGGCTCCCCCCTCGGGGTTGGCGTCGAAGACCTTCACATAGTCAATATCCGACGTCCCCTGTGCGTCGCTTACGGAAAACAGCTGGCTGCCCGTCAGCACCGTGCCCGCCGCATAACTCGGCGCCGCTAGGATCGTCACAGATGGTGCGGTGTTGGGGCCAGATGAGAAACTGTATATTGCCTGAAGCGCGGCATCACCGTTGTTGGTGGCGATGGCGAACTTGTTGGCGCCACCGGTAAATTGGACATTGTTGAGCGTGATGGTGCCCGTTATCGCGCCCTTGGTCACATTCAGTGTGACATCGCTGCCCCCGGCGACCGGTGTATAGGACACGTTTTGAATGGTGATGCCACCGCCGAAGTCGATCAGGTCGTTGATCCCGACGCCGGTCACCGCGGTGAAGATGCTCGGACCGCCGATGTTCGGGTTGTTCAGGATCAGCGTTTCGGAACTAGCGGACCCGAATGTCACAGTCAGGTTATTCGTTGGCGCCGTATCGAGCCGCAGCGCGCTCCCGCTACCGAGTTCGAGCGTACCGTTGCCAGAAATGCTGCCAGTGATTTCGAGAGTTCCGCCGGACGAATGGATGACGTTGGCGCTGGAGCCGAGCGTCACCGCGCTTTCGAGCTTGCCATGGCCCTGAACCCGAGCGTTACCGCTCAGTGCCGCCGATGCGGACGAACGCAGCAAGCCGCCACCGAGGGTGATGACGCCACTGGGTCCAACGGTGAGGAAGTCGGTGACCGACACCGTCCCGCCGCTGCCGATGGTCATTTCCGCCGGACCAGGAAGAGATTCCTGGCCAAGGATGATACCACCGGTAATGATAGTGCCCCCGTTGACCGAAATCTTACCGCCCGGGCCATTGTTGATCGACCCGGAGATCTTGAGCGTTCCGCCTGGCCCGACGGCGAGGGTCCCGATCGCATCGGTGCCCGACGGGTTGATCGACAGGTTGCCGGCCAGAATGGTCCCGCCATTCTCGACTAAGAGCGTCCCACTGCCACCGGAATTGCTGGCTACGTAGATGACGAAGCCGCTCGCATCCACGAGGCCATTGTTGACGTCCAGCGTGCCAGCAGTCTCGGCGCCGACGCCGATCTGGCCGTTGGCGATCCAAGTGCTGCCAGACTCGATTGACACGCTGCCGCCCTCGATCGCGGTTGCGATCAGGAAACCATCGCCATGATCATTAGAGGTGATCAGGCGGCTCGAATTCCTGACCACCACCGACGCGCTATCGTTGTGGCCGCCGATGTGAAAATGGCGACCCGTCTCGGAGAATGTGCTGCCGTTATCAATGAGAAGAACGCCGCCGCCGCCGCCGGCGTCCGATCCGACGTAGAAGCCAAGGGTGGCGTTGGTGATCACGACCTGACCGCCGTTCGTGACCGCGAGGGTTCCAAAACCCGCGCCGCCGATCTCGATGCCGCCGAAGCCGGTCAGCTCGCCGCCGTCCACCGTGACGGTACCCCCGGTCCCCGTCGTGGCACCGATCGACAACATGGATAGGTCGGTGCCAGTCAAGGCGCCGTGGGTCCCGATCGCGAGCAGGGCGCCAGTACCAATACTCCCAACAACAACGTTACCAGTGCTGACCAGTTCAGCGGCACTGGAAGTGCCGCTGACGTTGATAGTACCACCTTGGCCAATTGAGATCCCGACACTACCAACGGTAGCCAAACCGGCATTCAGAACGTTGAATTTACCTTTCCTTATTAATAATGAATTAGCGACGGTCAGTGTACCCGCGACATCGACGGTGGCACTGGTCGAGTCCACCACGAGGTCGCCTGCGGTCACATTTTCGGCGGAACTGACCGTTAGGATGTATTGGCTGCCGGCGGCGGCTACGATCGCCAGAGATTCGGAGTCGGGAGGGCCGGACGGGGTCCAATCGGATGCGGTGCTCCAGTCGCCAGACGTAGCGGTTTTCCAGGTAAAGGTGGCGACAGGCATTGGCGTCCTCCGGCTCGCTATATTGGGCGGGTGGATCTCACGGAGATCCACGGAAAAACTCGGCGACGGCGTCGCACCGAAGGACACGTAACGGTCAGAGGCCCTGGTGAGCAGGTTCGGAATATACGCTGGCGGAGGTCGCGCCCCTTCGAACGCGTCCCGTGTTTCGATCTGAATGCGGTCGCCCGCGGCCACCGTCAGCACGGGGTCGGAATATGGAGCGATAGTGTAATGGAACTTGCCCTGCAGTGCCTCGGTCAGGCTGTGGAACCGTGGCGTCCGACCCCAGCCGAGACCGCGTTGCGGGTGCGAACCAAAGTTGTGCGATCAAGGACACGCCTCTCCGTCATTGCCGGTTCATACCCCCGGCAACCCGCGCTTCAGCCGTAAGGGGTGGGTTGTCGGATCATGTGTGGCAATGACGGTGAGGCGTGTCTATCGTCCCATGGTTAGAGTCGTCGATGTTCCTCCGCACAATGTTGAATCGCACCCGATCGAGTGGTCGAGCCAGTTTGATTGTGCCATATGTGCCTCACCCCCGTGGTGCACGCGGTCCGCCGGCACGGTTCCTCAACCTGGGTCACCGTCTCCGGAATCCCGGGGTTCCACAAGGCCCAGGCGGCGGCATGCCCCGTGCATGCCTATCCGTGCATCAAACCCCATCGCATGGAGATCAGAGATGGATATCGGCGTCTTCATTCCGATCAACAACAATGGCTGGATCATCTCCGCGACCTCTCCGCAATACATGCCCACTTTCGAGATGAATCGAGAGGTCGTACGCCGAGCCGAGGGGTATGGTCTGGATTTTGCGCTTTCGATGATCAAGCTGCACGGCTTCGGCGGCGAAACTGAATTCTGGGACCACGGGCTGGAAAGCTTCACACTCATGGCCGGGCTGGCCGCGGTGACGTCCCGCATCAGACTTTATGCCTCGACGGCCGTATTGACGATCCCGCCGGCAATCGTGGCACGGATGACAAGCACCATCTCCGACATTTCCGGCGGCCGGTTCGGCGTCAATATCGTGTCTGGCTGGCACAAGGTTGAGTACACCCAGATGGGGCTTTGGCCGGGCGACGATCATTTTGGCAGGCGCTACGATTACAGTACCGAGTATGTGCGTATCCTGCAGGACCTCTGGACCACCGGGCAGTCCGACCTGAAGGGCGAGTTCTTCCAGATGGATGCCTGCAAACTCAGCCCCCAACCGAAGACACCGGTCAAACTGGTTTCCGCCGGGCAAAGCGACCGAGGCATGGAGTTCGCCGCACAATACTGCGACTTCAATTTCGCCCTGGGAGAGGGGGTGAACCAGCCGACGCTCGCCGCGGGCGTTCCGGCCCGGATGCTTGCCCACGCGCAACGGGCCGGACGCGATGTCGGCAGCTACATGCTTTACATGGTCATCTCCGATGAAACCGACGACGCGGCCATGCGCAAATGGGACCTCTACAACGCTGGAGCAGACAAGGAAGCCCTCGCCCATCTGCTTGGCAAGGCCGCCGAGGATACGGCGCCGTCCGAAACCTCCATGGCGGCAGCCATCCAGCGTTCGCCGTCGCCGATCAATTTCAACATGGGGACCCTGGTCGGGTCCTATGCCAAGGTCGCGTCGATGTTGGATGAAGTGGCAATGATGCCCGGGGTGAAGGGCATCATGCTGACATTCGACGACTTTATCGTAGGCATGGACGCTTTCGGGACGCGCATCCATCCATTGATGCAATGTCGGCGACACGTCATGGCGGCGGGCTGACGGCGCAGCCGACCCGTCCACCATCGGCACCAGGATCCGAGCCGATGCGCGATTCCCGCCACCGCGGCGCCTGTTGCCATCACGGTGCCCGCGCCGGCGGCGATCACACGATTCGGACGCGTCCAGCGCAAGTTGATCCTGCGCGCCCTCACGGAGATCATTCACGGTGGGTGTCAGGTCGATCTCTGCAAATGCCTCCATTTTTGCGCTGTGGCCGCACCGTCGCACCCGCCAATCTCAACCGCCGCAAAGCGCCGCCGGAGGTCGTCGCTTGCGTTTACGACTTTGGTTCGCACCGGGGCGAAGCTCCGCCCTTCCCTCCCACCCCGGACCCGCCTAGTTTCCCGCCCTCTTAACCAACGAGGACGGCAATGGCAGGTATGATGGAAGGCAAGGTCGCGGTCGTGACCGGCGCCGGTGGCGGTATCGGTCGCGAGATCGCGATCATGATGGCAAAAGCAGGCGCCAAGGTGATCGTCGCCGATATCGGCGCGTCCCTGACCGGCGAAGGCGGTTCAGCCAGCCCGGCGGAGCAGACCAAGGCGCTGATCAACCAGCAAGGCGGCGCCGCCGAAATCTGCACCGAATCGGTCGCCGCCTGGGGTTCCGCCCAGAAGATCGTGCAAGCCGCCATGGACCATTTCGGCCGCATCGACGCCGTGGTGAACAACGCGGGCATCCTGCGGGACGTGATTTTCCACAAGATGACCGAAGACGACTGGCTGTCGGTGATCGCCGTGCATCTGAACGGCAGCTTCTTCGTGTCCCGCGCCGCGGCGGAGCATTACCGCAAGCAGGAAAGCGGGACGTTCGTCCATATCAGCAGCACGTCCGGGCTGATCGGCAATTTCGGACAGGCCAACTACTCGGCCGCCAAGCTGGGCATCACGGCACTGTCGAAGTCCATCGCCCTGGACATGCAGCGCTATGGCGTGCGGTCCAACTGCATCGCCCCGTTCGCCTGGAGCCGCATGACCCAGTCGATCCCGGCGACCACACCGGAACAGCAGGCACGCCTGGCCAAGATTCAGGCCATGACGCCTGACAAGAACGCGCCGATGGCGGTGTTCCTGTCCTCGGACGCCGCGAAGAATGTCACCGGTCAGGTGTTCGGAACCCGGATGAACGAGATCATCCTGTTCAGTTCCCCCCGCCCGGTGCGCATCGTGCACAATGCCGATGGTTGGACCCCGGAGAGCATCGCCGACGTTGCGTCCCCGGCGCTGGCGAACGCGTTCATGCCGCTGGACCGCTCCGGCGAGGTGTTCAGCTGGGATCCTGTCTGACCGCCACTTTATACCAACCGCGATCGGCACCGGCGCCAAGCCGGTGTTTCGGTCGCGGCGTGGCGCGCGCCGGTTGGGCGGCTTCGGAACCCCTGATCGCAGCGCGAGCATGCAAGCAGGGACGTTTAAATATCAGACGTTGCCTCGATCGGCGGGCATCCCATCCGCGATCCAGGCCCAACCATACCCACCATTGAAGCCGGGACGCGCGGGTGGGGTCCCGTTATGGCACCCCGCCGGATGCTACGATTTGCCGTACCATATATGGGCCAGATAGGCGCCAGCGGCCCCGGTCACGATCGGCCCCAAATGGCCGAGGAACAGATATTGCCCGACAATATATCCTCCCAACGCCCCAGCGCCCAACACCAGGACCTGATCGGTGGAAATGGAGTAGCCGCCGGCTGACACCACGGGCGCCGATGGTGCCACCGTGACACGCGGCATGGCCGGCACCTGGATCTGGACCGTGGATTGCGCAACGGCGACACCGGACACCGGCACCAGCGCGGCGATCAGAAGCAAAGTCGGTAACCGTGTCATGCGCATGGGACTGTCTTTCTGTTGAACGCCAGGGCCTGGACCGGTTGAGCGGCGTGATGGCGGCAGTGTGGCGCGGCGAGCCGGGAAGCTCAACCACAACTTCGTTAACGGTTCACGTCGTCTCCCACCCCGGCATGCGGCAGGGCGCTGGTTGGACATCGCCGACCACCGCATTTGGGGCGGCGATTACCGTCCGCGCATACGGCGGCGAGCGGCCAGGCCCAACAACCCCAGGCCCAGCACGGCGGCCGACGCGGGCCCGTTGGGGCTACCGGGCGCAAAGATCGGAAACGGTCCGACCACCGTGATGATGGCGCCACCTTCAAAATAGCTGGTGAAGGGGGTCAGGATGGAGGCGAACCGGACACCCGCGGCTGAAAGACGAATCCGCTCGACGGGTCCGGGCTGGGGTGGACGGGACGGCTCAGTCTGGTGGGCCGAATTCTGACGGGTCGGAGGCCGACGCGTCGTCCTGGCTGGCGTCCAACGCGGCTTGCAGCATCCACGCCGCGGCGGCGCGGTCCACGGCCTCGGCGCGTTTCTTGCGCGTGAGGTCGGCTTCCTCGACCATAAATCGGTTGACGGCGGTGCTGGACATCCGCTCATCCCACA
>CAMBXJ010000154.1 GCA_945871455.1 Asaia bogorensis | reverse complement strand
CCATCGCCCAGGGCGAGGAACTCGGCGTCCCGATGTGGGTCTGCCAGGCGGCGCGCCTTGTCTTCAAGCACGCCATGCAGAAGGGGGCGGGCAAGGACGACCTGACCTCCATCGTGCGCCATGTGGAACGTGACGCCGGGTTCGAGATTCCGAAGACCCGTTAAAACCCGCAACCACGTGGCGGACCCGCCGGTTCGCCACCCGGGCTGCCTGACAGGAGAGAGTCACCATGACCAAGGCCGCGACCCTGCATGAACTGCACCGCAACCCCGGCGTCCTGCTCTGCGGCAATGCCTGGGATGTCGGCACCGCGCGTCTGGTCGCGCATATGGGATTTCCGGCGATCGAGACGTCGTCGGCGGGACTTGCCTTCGCCACCGGCCGGCCGGACGCGGAAGGGCTGATCACCCGCACGGAGATGCTGGAGAGTCTGGCCCGCATCGCCGCCGCGGTTCCCGTGCCGGTGACCGCCGATCTGGAGAACGGCTTTGGCGATGCGCCCGAGACGGTGGCCGAAACCATTGCCCTCGGCATGGCGTTTGGTCTGGCCGGCGGGTCCATCGAGGACGCGACCGGGCGGCCTGACAGCCCCACCTACGACATCGGCCTGGCGGCCGACCGCATCCGGGCGGCGGCGGACGCGGCGGATGGGCGCTTCGTGCTGACCGCGCGCTGTGATGCCTGTATGCATGGCCGCGGCGATCTGGCCGACGTGATCCGCCGCCTGCAGGCTTATCAGGAGGCCGGCGCGGATGTGCTCGCCGCCCCCGGCCTGCCCAGCCGAACGGATTTGGAAACGCTGGTGCGCGCGGTGGACCGCCCGGTCGCGGTGTTCGTCGGCCTGTCCGACTGGCAACCCGACCTCGCCGCCCTGACCGAAATCGGCGTGAAGCGGGCGAGCGTCGGCAGTGGTCTCGCCCGTGCCGCCCTGACCGGATTTCTGAGCGCGGCGCGGGAGATCAAGGAGACCGGCACGTTCAACCAGGTCGCCGCCGCGGTGCCGTTCCGGGAGTTGAATGCTTTGTTCCGAACCCTGCACCGGACGTAATTCACGTGCCTGAAACCCACATCACCCCCGTCGGGGCTGACCGTGGCCGGTGTTCCGTGATACCTCCATACCGCACCGTCCGGTGACAAGGAGGAGAGAGCCATGAGCGTCGCAGATCCGAACCGCGTGATCGTAACGGGCGAAAACCCGTTCATCCGCCAGAGCGAGACCGATGATGGTCCGGTGACCACCAATGCCAGCTACTGGCGCATCCTGATGTCCGGCGCCGGCCCGGGCCATGTGCTGTTCCTGAAAAGCGAGCTGACGGAAAACAACTGGCGCATCTACTCCGACAACATCGCCATGACGCGCTGGCTGCAATCCACCGTGCAGGGCATGCTGAACGCCGACCTCGCCGACACGACCATCCCCGTGACGGATGCGGAATTCTGGAAGTCCGGCGATGCGAACTACTACTGGACCGAGCATGTCGACGCGCGGGACGAGGAAATCGCGCTGACCTGGCACGATATCGGCGATCCACTGCTGATCCACACCTATCCGAACGCGGAACCGAACCCGCGCAAATACGGCCTGAGCACGGTGCTGATCCCGGCGCTTGGCACGCGCCTGGTGCGCAACGGCGTGCAGGCGAAGGGCAAGTCCTGGCCGCGCGTGCGCGAAGCCCGTCCGTTCAGCACCAGCGCCCTGGCCTTCGCCGAAAGCTGGACCGAAGCGCGATAACGCAGTGTGCGCGCTGGCCGTAACGGTCAGCGCGCTCCAGCGTCCTGTCGGAGCAGAGACTTCACGCCCACTTTGCTCGGCATGATCAGGCTCCAGGCCCAAACGACCAGCGGCGGCCTTGGGGACCGCCGCTGGTTTCGCTGCCTGGGGGCCGTGGTATCAGACCCGCTCGATGAGCATCGCGATCCCCTGCCCGACGCCGATGCACATGGTGGCGATCGCCCGCTTCGTGCCCAGTGTCTCCATCGCATTCACCGCCGTCAGCGCCAGGCGCGCACCGGACATGCCCAGCGGATGCCCAAGCGCGATGGCGCCGCCATGCGGGTTGACGTGCTGGGAGTCGTCGGCGAGGCCCAACTGACGCAGCACCGCGATGCCCTGGCTGGCAAAGGCCTCGTTCAGTTCGATGATGTCGATGTCGCCGATGGACAGGCCCGTCTTGGCCAGCAGCTTCTGCACCGCCGGTGCCGGGCCGATGCCCATGATCCGTGGCGGCACGCCGGCCGTCGCCATCGCCACCACCCGCGCGCGCGGGGTCAGCCCGTGCCGACGAGCACCATCCTCCGACGCCAGGATCAGCGCCGCGGCGCCGTCGTTCACACCCGAGGCATTCCCCGCCGTCACCGTGCCGGGATCGCGGAACGGGGTCCGTAGCTTGGCCAGCATTTCCAGCGTGGTATCGCCGCGCGGATGCTCATCGGTATCGACAACCGTATCGCCCTTGCGGCCCTTGATGGTGACCGGGGAAATCTCCCTGGCGAAGAAACCGCTGTCCTGCGCCTTCTTGGCGCGCATCTGGCTGCGATAGGCGAAGGCGTCCTGATCGGCGCGGGATATCTGGAACTCCTCGGCCACGTTCTCCCCGGTTTCCGGCATCGCGTCGGTGCCGTAGACCTTCTTCATCTGCGCGTTGACGAAGCGCCAGCCGATCGTGGTGTCGTAGATCTCCGCGTTGCGGCCGAAGGCTTCGGTCGCCTTGCCCATGACGAACGGCGCGCGGGTCATGCTTTCGACGCCGCCGGCCAGCATCAGGTCGGCCTCTCCGGTCTTGATGGCGCGCGCGGCGGTGCCGACCGCGTCCAGGCCCGAGCCGCACAGACGGTTCACGGTGCCGCCGGGAACGGTGGTGGGCAGGCCAGCCAGCAGCACTGCCATGCGGGCGACGTTGCGGTTATCTTCACCCGCCTGGTTGGCGCATCCCATGATGCAATCGTCCAGCGCATCCCAGTCGATGGAACCGTTGCGCGCCATCAGCGCCTTGATCGGGTGCGCGGCGAGGTCGTCGGTACGCACATCGCGCAATGCGCCGGCATAGCGGCCGATTGGCGTGCGCGCGAAGTCGCAGATATAGGCGTCGGACATGGGCGTTCTCCCGGTCGGTTGGCGGTGCTTGGACCGCTTGGGTGGTCGGCTTGTTTAGCGGTTTGGCCCCCCAGGGGGAAGGTTGGGGGTGCGGGGCATCCACCCGGAAGCATTCCTTACGCTCGGTCCCACCGCCATCGTCATCATGCGTGGCGCCGGCGAGCCAGTTCGCGATACAGCGCCTCGGGGCTGACACCGATTTCGCTCGCAACCGCATGCCAATCTCCCCGACGGGGGCATTCGCCGTTTCGCCACGCCATCCAGGCGTCCAGCCGCTTCGCGACGGTCCGGATCGAGAGTATTTCGGCCAGCATGCGAACCCGTTGCAGTTCATGCGCGAGATGGCGGGCCCAGGCGTCGGCGAAATCCGCGTTCTCCCGCAGATGGCGAACAATGTCGGTCCTTGCGAATGCAACGACCTGGGTGTCTCCCGCCCTGGCCGCATCGCGTTGATCCCATGCCACGCCATCGCAATGATACGAATCCGAATACACCGACGCTTCCGCCACGATCGACCCGGGCCCGCCCCTCTGCAGCACCAACACGGACCCGTCCGGCTGGTGGCGGACCAGGTGGACACCGCCACGCCGGGTCACAAACAGATCGCGCACTGGATCGCCAGCATGGAACAGATATTGCCCCGCCGCCAGCGTCACGACACGAGATCGGATGTCGCGCAAATGGGTTTCGATGACCGTGAACATGATTGATATCATGTTCACGGAATACCGTTCGATGGCAAGAGCGACACAGCCAATGGAGGCCACCATGTCGCGCGCCCTTCTTCTTCTCGTCCTGCTCTTTCCAATCCTCGCATCCGCCCAGCCCATGGTCGGCCACCACCACGGCAAGCCCGCTGCCGCCGACCATGCGGTATCGCCGATACAGACGGGACAGGCAGGCTTTGCCGCGATCCAGGAGATTGTCGCGATCCTGGAGGCGGACACTACGACGGATTGGACCAAGGTCGACGTCGAAGCGCTGCGTCAGCACCTGATCGACATGGACAACGTGACCTTGCACGCGGATCTGCGCCAGGAGAGCGCGGAGGGCGGTGTGGTCTTCATCGTATCCGGCAGCGGTCGTATCAGGGATTCGATCCGGCGCATGATCATGGCGCATGCGGCGACGATGAACGGCGTTGGCGGTTGGGCATTCGTTGCGGCGACGACGGAATCCGGCGCGACCATGATGGTGCGGGTACCCAGCGGAGATGTGGCGAAGCTGAAGGGGTTGGGGTTCATCGGCGTGATGAGCCGCGGGATGCATCATCAGGAGCATCACCTGATGATTGCGCGCGGAAAACATCCGCATCACTGAATCAGGGCGGGAGCTCCGGCCCTGAACAGACATTCGTGGCGAAGGCCACGAATGTCTGTTCAGGAATGCTTGACGGCGCATCATTCTATCGGCTCCGTGCCCGCGGCACTCCACCGAATGATGCTTAAACCGCCCGGACGAGCGGCAATTTGGTGCCGACCACCGCGCGTTCCGCCAGCACCTCGCCGCGGAAGCGGAACAGCTTGGCCGGACGACCGCCGGTTTCGGTGGCGACCCCTCCGGTTTCCTCGACCAGGTCCTGCTGGTCGATCAATCGTCGGAAATTCTGCTTGTGCAACAGGCGCCCGGCCAGAGCCTCCACCGCGCGTTGCAGTTGCAAAAGCGTAAACCCGGGCGGCATCAGTTCGAACACCACCGGCCGATACTTGATCTTGGCACGCAGGCGAGCGATCCCCGTGGCCAGGATGCGGCGATGATCGTGCAGCATGGCCTCCCCGGGGGACTCCCCCGGCGCAACGTCGTTCCGCCCCGCTTCGGGAACCAGACCGGCTTCCCACAACAGCTCATATCGTTGCAGGATTAGTTCCTCGTTCCAGCGCTCTCCGTCCAGGCCGAAATTGATCGCGGTGCGACGGTGCCGGTCGCGCCGCAGTGGCGCGTTGTCGGTGCCGTCGGCCCAGGCCAGCAGCGGTTGCATCAGCGCCTCATCGCCCAGGGCCACGCCCGTCCGACGCCGGTCTTCCCATGGAAAATAGCGGTACCAGCTTTGCCAGCCGACACCCGGTTCCCCCGACACCAGCGCTTCCCGGGTCAGGCCCAGATAACTGATCGACACCGTGCGCTGCGATTCACCGCCGGTACGATCCCGATCGGCAAACGTGTATAATTGCTCCACATAGCCCAGCGGGTGATGCGTCTGCTGTTCCACCCAGGACCGCACGCCGGCTTGCAAGGACCGGTGGCCGGACACGAACGGCCCCGACGGCAACGCCTGGCCGCGATCGATCGTCAGCACGCGCGGCTGCCCGTCGGTCACCGCGACGATGACCGCGATCAGTTCCGCGGCGACAGTGGCCGAGTCCTTGTCCGCTCCGGATTGAGGCATGGCCCTCTCTTCGCACGACCGAGGGGTGCGTCGCCACAGCGGATTGACGGTGCGGCGCCATGTCATTCGGCGTTAACATGACAACGCTCGGCGAAAGCCGAAACACCGGTGGATTGGGTCTCCAGGTTGATGGAAACCGCCCACCGCCAACAGATGTCTCAACTAGAGCCGCCAGTTTCGGTAGGTGGCCGGCGCGAGTCCGAGGCCGGGTAACCTCGGACCGCCGGCAATAGCGGCAAGCCGAACCGCTATGCCTTTCGCCGCTTCCCGGTCCACAGGTTCAGGGTCTCCACCGCGCCGGAGAACGCCATTGCCGCGTAGATGTAACCCTTCGGAATATGAGCACCGAACCCATCGGCGATCAGCGCCATGCCGATCAGCAGCAGGAATGCCAGCGCCAGCATCTTGACCGTCGGATGGCGCCCGATGAAGTCCGACAGCGGACCGGCGGCGATCAGCATCACGGCCACGGAGATGATCACGGCCGCCATCATCACCGGCAAATGCTGCGCCATGCCGACCGCCGTGATCACGCTGTCGAGCGAAAACACGATGTCGATCATGATGATCTGCGCGATTGTCGCCATGAATGCCGGATGTTTGGCCAAATGTGGCTGGCCGCCGTGGTCTTCCTCCTCACGATTGTGGATTTCGACCGTCCCCTTGTAGACCAGGAACAGCCCGCCGGCGATCAGGATCAGGTCGCGCCAGGAGAACTCCTGCCCGAAGGCCGAGAACACCGGATGGACCAACGCCATGATCCACGCGATCGCGGTCAGCAGTCCCAGACGCATGATCAACGCCAGGCTCAGGCCAATTCGACGGGCCGTGGCACGCTGGTGCTCCGGCAATCTGCCGGCGAGGATCGCGATGAACACCAGATTGTCGATGCCGAGGACAATCTCCATCACGGTCAGGGTCAGCAGCGAGGCCCAGGCTTGCGGGTCCTGCAGCAAAACAGCGATTTCGGCCATGCGTCAGGTCACCCGAACATCGAAGTGGAGCGGCACGGGACGGCGGATCGCGGCCGGAACGCTGTCCGACGAGTGATCATGGGATCGAATACAGACTGGCAACAGACAGTTCCCCCAGGTGCGACGACGCACGGTTGTTATTGCTCATGTTCGGCGAGGGGGCACAGTTCGGCCGGTCCCTGATCGCCGCTGCCTGAGCGCGGTCATCCGACATCGCGAAGAGCGCCGGCGGCTCCGCCAGCGACCCGCCAGAGGGGCCCGGATCGTAGACCGGGGAATTATGGTGCATCGGGGACAGTATCAAGGGCTGACGTGCGATTTTCACGCGCGGTTTGCACGTCCCGCCGGTTGGGGCATCGTAATACCGACAAGCAGGGGATGATGAACCTATGATCCGCGCCGCGATCCTCGGTCTGGGCTGGTGGGGCCAGAACCTCGTCAACAGCGTCCAGGCAAGTCAGACAATGCGCTTTACCGTCGCCCATACACGGCATCGGGAGCCGGCCGCTGCCTTCTGCCTGCAGCGGGGCCTGCGCTGGGTCGCCGATTTCGCAACCGTCCTGGACGATCCGGAGGTCGATGCCGTCGTGCTGGCCACACCGCATAGTGTGCATGTGGCACAGATCGCCCGAGCCGCCGCCGCCGGCAAGCACGTGTTCGTGGAAAAGCCCTTCGCCCTGACCATTGCCGACGCGACGGCTGCCCTGGACGCGGCCGCCAAAGCCGGGATCGTGCTGGGAGTCGGGTTCAACCGGCGCTTTCATCCGTCGATGGGCCTGCTGCGCAGCGCGGTACGCGACCAGCGCCTGGGGACGATCGTGACCATCAGCGCGGAACAGACCGCGCTGCATGGGCTGGCTCTGACCGAACACGCGTGGCGCGCGCAGCCGGATGAGTCCCCCGGTGGCGCCATGACCGCCATCGGGGTGCATCTGGTGGACGGCATGATCGACCTGCTGGGTCCCATCCGCGACGTGTTCTGCCGCGTCGGCCGGCGCGCCGCGACCTATGCCGACGACACCACCGACATTCTGCTGGGTTTCGAAAACGGTGCCAGCGGGCACATCTTCTGCTCGGTTGCCGCCACGCCGCACTATCGGATGGCGGTCTACGGCACCGGCGGCTTTGCCGAGATCCTGGGCCACCCGATGGCAACCTTCCGCCTGATCCCCGCGATCGCCGGCGAACACCGGATGACGGCGCCACCCGAAGTCACCGAGACACAAGGGTTCAACATGTTGACCGCGGAGTTGGAGGCATTTGCCGCGTCGGTGAACGCGGGAACGCCCTTCCCGACCCCGCTGTCGGACATCTTGCATGGGGTCGAAGTGTTCGAGGCCGTGCTGGGTTCCGCCGCGACGGGGACGGTTGCCCGGGTTGTTCGTTCCGCTTCGGGGTTGTAACGACTCTCCCAGCCATGAACCGATCGCGCCGTTCCCGCCTGCTACGACCGCGCCGCTTTCGGCGACTCGCGGGACAGCTACCGTCCCTTCCAGACCGGCTTCCGCTTTTCGACATAGGCACGGACGCCTTCGACGCGGTCTTCGCTGGTGTACGGGCTGATGCCCTCGTTCAAGCGCAGCGCGACCGGCATCGGCAGTCCGTTGGCGCGGACGGCGGTTTCCTTCATGCGGCGGATGGTGACGGGGGCGTTTTCGGCGATTGCTTCGGCCATGCGCATGGCTTCGTTCAGGGCCTCGCCTTTCGGCACGACGCGATTGACCAGGCCCCAATGCTTGGCCGTCGCCATGTCGATGTATTCGCCGAGATAGAGCATCTCATAGGCAATGCCGGACGGCACCAGGCGCGGCAGCAGCACATTGGCGAAATGCGCGCCCTTGCCGCGTTTGGCTTCCGGCAGACCCATCTGGACATGCTCCGCGGCGACCCGGATGTCGCAGGCCAGCGCCAGTTCGCAGCCACCCGCGACGGCGGGCCCGTTCAGCGCGGCGATCGTGGGTTTCGTCGTTTCGTGGACGACTTCGAACAGGTAGCGTTCGACCCGGGACAGCAACGGCTGGTAGGGCTTGCCCGCCTTGTCGGCCTCGGCGCGGGCTTTCAGGTCGGCGCCGGCGCAGAACGCCCGCTCGCCCACCGCGGTCAGCACGATGGCGCGGATATCGGGTTCGGAGCCGGCGTCGACGAAGGCCTCGATCAGGGCGTTCGACAGTTCCGGGGAGATGGCGTTCATCCGCTCCGGCCGGTTGATGGTCAGGACACGGATCAGGCCGCGGGTTTCGGATAGCAGGATGGGGTCGCTCATGCGGGTCCTCCTTCGTTGCGTGAGGTCTGGGAGAATTGGTCGCCAGGAATGCGAAGG
>CAMBXJ010000153.1 GCA_945871455.1 Asaia bogorensis | reverse complement strand
TACCCTGGGCCATGCCCAGGCCATGTTCGAGACCGGCGGCGATGAGGTGGACTGCCCGGAAGAACCGGGCCGGCACAAGCAGATCGTGGCCCAGATCGATGGCGGCATGATCCCCGTTATGACGCCGGACTCGAACCGGAAAGACAAACGCAAGGGGAAAACCCTGTCGTGGAGAGAGGCGAAGATTTCGCTCGCCCACGCCAAGGGAAGCCGCACGCCGGTGTACGGAGGCGGGATCGAAGGCGGCGTGGAGGATGCTGGGAGGCGGCTGTTCGCCTGCGCGGTCCGGGCGGGGTTCGGGACGGGTTCGCGCGTGCACGCGGTGGGCGACGGCGCGCCATGGATCGTGGGTCAAATCGAGGAGCGGTTCGGCGAACAGGGCAGTTATCTGATCGATTTCTATCATGTTTGTGAGTATTTGAGCGCGGCCGCGAAGACAATCGCGCCGGACGCCGTGGCCGCGAAAGCCTGGATGGAGGCGCAAAAGGACGCGTTGAAGGCGGGGCGTGCCGGCGCGGTTCTGAAAGCCCTGCTTCTCCACTGTGAAAGTCTCGATGTGAGCGACGAACAAGCCCCGGTCCGCGTCCGCCATCGATATCTCAGCGCCCGTCAAGACCAATTGAATTATCGCGAGGCCCTCGCCGAAGGACTTCCGATCGGCTCGGGAGAAATCGAAAGCGCGCATCGCTATGTCGCGCAAAAGCGTCTGAAACTTCCTGGCGCCTGGTGGCTCGTCGAGCATGCGGAACATATGCTCGCGTTGCGGATCAATCGTCTGAACGGGGACTGGGACGCTTATTGGGCGGCGCTGGCCGACAGGGCGTCGGCACCCGCCAATCTCAACCACCCAGAAGCGTCATCGAACGCCGCGGCTTGATCCCACAACTTTGGTTCGCACCCAAATGGGCTGGTGTCTGACAGGCCGAGCGGGACTATACGAGCGGGACTGTAGGCGAAGATGGCGGGGGGGTGATGATGGGATGGACGGGGCGCTGGCAATAGAGGTGAACGGGGCGCGGCATGGTTGAAAAAGCGTCCGGGCCAGTCATGGCGCGTTGGCTTGAAATTCTGACCCGGGCCGCGATCGCCGATCCGGATGGGGCGCGCGATCTGAAGCAGGATCGCAGCCGGCGCCGGCAGCAGGACCTCCTGGCGGCCGCGACCCGGATCTTCGCGCGCGACGGGATCGCCAAGGCGAAGATGGCCGATGTGGCGGCCGAGGCGGGGATCCCGGTGTCGTCCATCTACGACTACTACCCCAGCAAGGAAGACCTCGCCTACGCCATCCCGATCCAGCGCCTGACCGCGTTCTATGCCGAATTCCTGGCCGAGGCGCCCTTGCTGGCGACCATGCGAGAACGCTTGCACCTGTTTCTGTCGATGGCGACCGACTATGCGGTGCGCGACCCCGACTGGGCGCGCCTGCTGTATCTGGAAATCTGGCCCAGTGTGCTGATCGAAGAGGCCCGCGTCCGGCGCGCCATCGACGATTTCGGGCGGATCGTGGTGGAGATGATCCGGGCCGGCAGCCGCCTCGGCGAATGGGACGCCCGTTTAGACCCGCACCGCTCGGCCACGATTCTGATGGGAAGCCTGACGCACATGACCATCACCTGGCTGCTTTATCGCCGCCCGCACGATCTGGCGCAGGCGGCGGGACCGATGGTCGATCACCTGCTGATGCTGTTGGACGCGGGGGAACCACCGGCACCATTGCCCGGACGCCGCGCGGGTCATATGACGTCAGGAGAGACGAAGGTCCGAGCCGCGCGCCGAACCGGCGCGGGGCGGTGATCCGTAACCCGGGAGGGATGACATGAAAATCAAGCGCGTCGAGCACATCGCTATCGCCGTCGATTCCATGAAGCAGTCGCTGGAACTGATGCGCGACACGTTCGGCCTGGACCTGGAATATGAGGAGCAGATCGGGCAGACCAAACTGGCGATGCTGCCGGTCGGTCAGACCTATATCGAACTGCTGGAAGGCCAGGGCCCCGAGTCCGGCGTGACCAAGTGGATCGAGCAGAAGGGCACCGGCCTGTTCCATATCTGCTTCGAGGTCGAGGACATCGAAGGCGCGATCGCCGAACTGAAGGCCAAGAACATCAAGCTGCAAAGCGAGACCTGGAAGATCGGCCATGGCGGCTCGAAGATCGTGTTCCTCGACCCGTCCTGCACCGGCAACGTGGTGATCGAACTGGCTGAACTCCCGGCGGGGCACTGAGATGACCGATTTCGTTCATCCGCAGTTCCTGGTCGAGACCGACTGGCTGCAACAGAACCTGTCCAACCCCGATGTCATCGTGCTGGACTGCACGACGCATCTTCAGGTCCAGCCGTCCGGCCCCTACAGGATCGTCCCAGGGCGGGAAGATTTCGAGAAGGGCCATGTGAAGGGCGCGCAGTTCTGCGACGTCTCCCGCGACGTGTCGGACACGACGCAGAAATTCAGCTTCATGCGCCAGAAGCCGGACGATTTCGCGGCCTCGATGCGGCGGTTCGGGGTCAGCAACAATACGCGCGTTATCACCTACAGCACCGCCAATCCCTGGTGGGCGACGCGGGTGTGGTGGCTGCTGCGCGAATTCGGGCACGACAATGCCGCGGTGCTGAACGGCGGCTGGCAGAAATGGAGCAAGGAAGGCCGTCCGACCGAAACCGGCCCCGGCGTCAATCGCGCGCCAGGCAGTTTCACGGTCCAGGCCGTCCGCAACCTGATGGCGGACAAGGATGAGGTGAAGGCCGCGATGGGCGATGCGTCCATCTGCACGCTGAACGCGCTGATGCCGGCGCAGTACAGTGGCGGGACCTATGGCCGCCCCGGGCAGATTCCCGGCAGTGCGACGGTCGCCGCGGCACATCTGCTGGATCCGGCAACGAACACGTTTCTTCCCGCCGACGAACTGCGCAAGCGTCTGGCCGCTGTGGGTGCGATGGATCGGCCGGTGATCGCCTATTGCGGCGGCGGCATCGCGGCGACGGCCGATGCGCTCGCGCTGATCATGCTGGGACACACGAACGTCAAGGTCTACGATGCCTCGCTGTCGGAATGGGCGAAGGACGAGAGCCTGCCGATCCAGGCGGCCTAATCACGAGGGAAGGAAACGCCGATGCTGCTTCCACTGAACGGGCGCAATATCGCCTATGATCTGGTCGGCGCCGAAACGGCACCGGTCGTATGCATGACCCACTCGCTGGCCTCCGATGGCGGCATGTGGGCCGAACAGGTGCCGGCGCTGCTGGCGGGTGGCTTCCGTGTCCTGCGTATCGACATGCGTGGACATGGCGGCAGCGGACCGGTCGCCGGCCCCTATACCATGAGCCAACTGGCCGGCGACGTGGCCGCGGTGCTGGACACGCTGGCGCTGACGAAGGTGCATTACATCGGCCTGTCGATCGGCGGCATGATCGGCCAGGCTTTCGCGATCGAGCACGGCAATCGCCTGTTGTCGGCGATGTGGTGCGACACGATGCCACAGACTCCCCCAGGCTCCCAGGCCACCTGGGAAGATCGGCAGAAGATGGTGCGCGATGCAGGTACCTTGGAAACGCTGGCCGATCCCACGGTGGAGCGCTGGCTGACCGACGCGGTCAAGTCCGCTCGCCCGAATCGCTACAAGCAGATCCGCGACACCATCGCCGGGACCACGCCCGCCGGGTATATCGGCTGCATCGACGCGATCCGGAACTACGATTTCGTGCCGCAACTGCCGACGCTGAAACTGCCGGTCCTGGTGGTCTGCGGCGCCGACGATGCCGGCACGCCGCCGGAAGCCAATCGGCGCATCGCCGAACTGGTGCCCCGCGGACGCTATGAGCAGATCGCCGCCGCTCGGCATTTTCCGAATGTCGAACATCCGGAAACTTTCAATCACATCATGATGGGTTGGCTGGGCGCGCAATAGCGCCGGCTTTCGTACGGAGACAATACTATGCGTATGCAGAACAAGATCGGAATCGTCACGGCCGCGGGCTCGGGCATGGGACGGGCCGGGGCGATCCGCTTTGCCCGGGAAGGTGCCTCGGTCGCCGTTGTCGACCTGAACGCCGAGGCCGCCAACGCGGTGGTGAAGACCATCACCGATGCCGGCGGCAAGGCGATCGCGCTGTCGGGCGATCTGACCGACGACAACTTCGCACGCGACATCGTCCACCAGACTGTCAGCGCATTCGGCGGGCTCGACTTCGCGTGGAACCATGTCGGCCACCCCGGCCCGTCGGCGATCGAGGGGCTCGATTGGAACGACTACGACCTCGCGATGAACCTGAACGTGCGCACGGTGATGGTCACGACCGTTGCCGCGCTGCCTGAAATGCGCGCCCGCGGCGGCGGGTCGCTGCTATACACCGCGTCGACATCGGGCCTGACCGGATCGCAGTTCAGCCCGGTCTACAACATTGCCAAGTTCGGCATCGTGGGCCTGGTACACGGCCTGTCCAAGCGCTACGCCAAAGAAAAGATCCGCGTCAACGCGGTCTGCCCCGGCCCCGTCGATACCCCCATGCTGCGCGTGTTCGTGGCCCGTCCGGACAGCCAGATGCCCGCCGGCGAGACGGCGGAATCCCTCGTCCTGAAGCGTGGCGGCCAGATTCCGATGGGCCGCCCTGCTCAGCCTGAGGAAGTCGCCAACGCGGCGCTGTTCCTGCTGTCGGACGAAGCGTCCTACATCACGGGCGTCGCGCTTCCCGTGGACGGCGGCGCCACCGCCTGACGATCGAACGCATCGAGACGGCCCCGTTCGACAATGCGTCCATGAGGGTCTTTTCGGGCGGTTCGTGGCACGCCGATAGTCCCGCGACCGCGATCACCCGGGTCTTTTCTTCGGGTGGTCGGGTCGGGGAGATCCATTGCAGTGATGACCGTCGCAGCGGACGGTCGGTGAGAAGATCACGGTCTTCGAGAAATTACGGGTTATTACCAACCGTCCGAGGCTATGACCCATAGGGTAGCCGCCGGCCGGAAATCGAACGCGATTCAGATGCCCTTTTGGAAGGTCCGGCCGAAATGGGCGTTTACAGCCGATGGGTAGGACGGAGCCAATGTTTCAGATGCGCCCATAATTCATGATCCGGCACTTTGGTCAGATCCTTGGCCAAGGTTCCGATCAGTTTGGCACCTGTCGGCTTGTCCAGGCCGTCCTGCAATTCTTTCAGAATATGCGACGGCGCGACCAGCACCAGTTCATTGAACTCACCCTGAGTCGATTCCTCGCAAATTCGTGCAGCAACCAGCTTGGCAAATTTCACCTTCTCGGCGTCGTGCGGGTCCGAATGAGGGGAATGGGCGTGGCGGGCCGGTGTTGCACTTTCGAACGAGCGGCCCGGATGATCGCTGCCGAGGTCGTGAGAACGCTTATGAACCGTGGCCGAATCCACGGCGACCACGGTGTGAAGGGCGTTGTCCGACGCCGGTTTGACGAACCGGGCATGCCCCCCATCCGCGACGACAAAGTACTGATTGTGATGCATAACCATGGGAAAACCCCTCTCTATGAGGGGATGCTGACAGCCGACGGCCTGGCGCGCGTTGATTTCGATCAACGAGAGGGCAAGGAGGGCGGAGTGGGCTGTGCTAAATTGGGATCGGGTCCTCGACCACCCGCAACGCCAACCCGATCCTCCGCCCACCGGTGGACTCTTTCAACGGCGGGGTCAGCAACTCCACCGTGACCGTCGCATCGGTAAACGGTCCCTCGGCCTCGGCGAAAATCATGTTCTCCCGCACGCCAACGCGAGCATCGCGGCCATCGATCTTCACCGTGCATTGCGCCGCGTATTGAGGCCGAAACTGATGCGCGAAGGGGATGCCAAGATGCAGCAGATCGGCGGTCACCGCCGGAATCCGCCACTCGATACGCGGATCCCGCGTCCATTGGAACGGTCCGTTGTGCATGGGCTCGACGCCATTGAAGCCCGGCGCATTGGGCACCCCTGGCGCGCCAATCCGGCGAAATATCCGCCGCGGCCCGCTCAGTGCGCGTGCCAGGTCGGCAAACCGCTCCCCCCGGCGTAGCGCATGGAGCGTGGGCTGCTTCCCGGAATGCAGGAGAAACCCAGCCGCCTCCGCCAAATGGGCCAGAGTGCGATCGGCGAAAGTGGAGCAATGCCCGTTGCGCGGCGCCGCGTACCACCAGGAGCAGCGCGCCTCGAAGATATTGTTGGGTTGCAATGATTCACCCAGCAGGATGCAGCCGTCATCGGCCAACAGTCCAGCCATGTCGGCGAGGGTTTCGACCGGACGCGGGCTGTGCTCGATCACTTCCTGGCACGTGATCAGATCGTAGCGGCCCTCCGGGCGGACCGGTTGCGCGAAGGGATCGTAGCCATCGACATGCGCGAACCCTCTCTCTCGCATCTGCTGGACCCATACGCCGCGACCGGACCCGTAGTCCAGAATGCGCGCGCCCTCATACCCCGCCAGCATCTTCCCCATCCGTTCAGCCACCAGGCGCGGGCGGATTTCCGCGTATTCGGGATCGACCTTGATGTAGTCGTCATTATAGACGAAGCGCGCGAAATCCTGGTCGTCCCAATCATCGAAGAACGCGGTGAACAGGAAGCCGCAATGGGCGCATCGATGCCAGGGCACGGCGACGTCGGCGAAACCGAAAGGGTAGCCGGAGGAGCATTTGTTGAAATCGACGATGTCGAAGGGCACGGCGGTGTTGCCGCAAACCTTGCAGCGCAAGCTGTCCTCCGGGCGACGTTCCAGGGCCGGCAACTCCGATAGCCGCCGGTACAGTGATTGCTCGATCGCCATGCCTACCCGTCCCCGTCCCTGAACCCTGGCCGATGCGATTATGTAGCGGCGGGTCGGCTGAAATGTCCATGTAAAGCGACCACTCGGTGCGCACCCCGAGGCGGTTGTTGGACCTAGTGTGGCGATGCGAGCGCCCCCGGAGCGGAGGCAGTCCAGCTTTTCGGTTCGAGATAACTTGCCCTGCCAACCCGCTTATTGGTACCAATGCGTGTTCGTTCTGCTCGCGATGGCGGGCTTCATATCGGTTGAGGGATACATCCGCCTCATGAATGGCTTGCGGCAAACCGTTCGTCGTGTGCGACAATCATCCATTGACGATGGCGCCGAATCCCGGGATCGATCGATGAGCGGCGATGCTCCGGCCCGTGGTGTGTCGATATGAAATTCGACATCGCGGTCTTCGTGCCCTCCGAATGGCAGGTCGTCCGCAGCCTCCCCGAGAACACGGCGATCAATTTCGCGCGCGCCGGCCACCGGGTGCTGATCGTGGAGCCCATGCACACCGCGTCATCCATGCTGCGGGTCGCCGCGATCCAAAAGCGCCGGGTCGGGGGCGGCTACGGCCTGCGGCGGGAAGGCGAGCGGATGTGGATCTATCGTCCTCCGCCGATCGGTGTGCCGGGACGATCGCGGTCCCCGGTCATGGCCCGTCTGACCGGCCATATTCTTGGCCGGCTGGTCAGGCGTGTCTGCAAGCAATTGGGCTTCCAAAGGCTCGTCGCCTGGACCTATCTTTACGATACCGCGCGGGCACTGTCGGCACTGAAGGCAGAGTTCAGCGTCTATGAATGTGGCGATCATGACGAGGCGCTGGCGGTATCGGAGGGTCAACGGCGCACCGTGCGAACAATGGAAGCGGCAACCTGCCGGCAAGCCGATTTGGTGATATGCTGCACCGAGGAGCTGTCGATCCCGCGGCGTCAGCACAACCCCCGGACAGTGACGGTCAATTGCGCGGCTGACGTCGCGTTTTTCAGCAACGCCCGTGCGCCCGAGACCGAAATCCCGCAGGACATCGCGTGCCGGAAGAGGCCAGTCATCGGTTATATGGGTGGTCTGGATCCATGGAAGATCGATGTCGATCTGATTTGCGCCATCGCTCTGGCGCGCCAATCCTGGTCCATCGTGCTGGTTGGATATGTTTGGTTTGGCTTCAACCCCGCCGTCTTCGCCGATATCCCGAACATCCACGTGCTGGGCCCGAAAGATTATGACGCGTTCCCTGGCTACCTGAAGGGCATGGATGTCGGGCTCCTACCGTTCCCGGACAACGATATCACCCGCAATGGAGATGCATTGAAGTGCTATGAATACCTGGCCGCCGGACTGCCCGTGGTGGGACGGCCGGTCCCCGTGGCACGCCGTCTGGCGCCATTGGTGCGGATCGCCGAGACGCCCGAGCAATTCATCGAGCAAATCGAGGCCGCGTTGGCCGAGGATGACACCGCTCGTGCCACGCGACGCGAGGCGATGCAGGCGCATGATTGGAGTGTCCGGGTTGCCCAGAAACTGGCCCTGACCGACGCCGCCATGGCCATGCGGCAAAAAGCCAGGTGACCTAATTGCGCTGGAGCACACAGTAATGGGTCACCCGGCCGACTGCGCAGCGCGGCCAGTCTCACGGGCCAATCGAACCTTGATATACCTTCGAGGAAAGCCACGGCCTCGCCCGACCCGTTCGAAGCCTCTGTCTGAACGATGCTCAAAGCCATGCGACGCAGGATCGCTGGCGAGGCGAACCGATCACGAGCGGGGAACCTGGGACGTTTCCTTTATGGGCAAATTCACCCCTCGGTAAGCGAGTCCGTTTGGTTCGTCCGCCAAGAGGCAATGCAGCATAAGGGGCAACCGCGGCCGGAGCCTTGTGCTGTTCGCGCCGCCGCCGCCGGGTCACCGTTGGATCGACACGCCCGTTCCGGTACCGGATAGAGACCCCTGGTTCGGTCGGCGTCCGGGCATATGTCGCGCAAATGCGCCTGAATCTCCCCGGCGCCAGGTGGCGGGTCGGGCACGCGGAACA
>CAMBXJ010000152.1 GCA_945871455.1 Asaia bogorensis | reverse complement strand
ACCTAGAACCTCCCGGGCTATCTGAGTTGGAGGCGAATGATTGAAGTCCTTGGTCCGGCACCGACACCAGACGCATGGATCATGGCGGCTGCGGGTTTGGGACCATACCAACAGAATTTGAGATAAGAGCGAAAAACTTAACATATCGTTACCCGAGGGACGTCCAGCCGCTCGCGCCCGCGCTTCGTCCGACCTGTCAGGGGATCAAAGGTCCGTCGACGTAGTCCGTCATCGGCGGATGCCTCCGCCGGACCGGATGCCTGACCAATTCGATCAGACAGGGGAAGCGACGCAACCGGTGGAACCCTTTGGCCGCGATCGGTCAGCGTTGCCTGATGGCGAGCGCGACGTCGGGCCCGGACCGCTGGCCTACGTCCGGCGACGCCACTTCCCGGATATGCCACCCTGTTGGCAAGATCGCCGAGAGGAAGCGCGCGACCACATCGGACCACTCGCCGACTACTTCCATCGGCCGCTCGCCGATCGCAACCGATAGAGATTCGGCGCCATCCAGCAGCGCGATCACCCGCGCCTCCGCGATCTCGGCGATGACCTGCCGCTCTGACCAGGTAGTCCAAACTCCGGCTGCCACCACGGCCGCCGCGGCGCCGGCGCCACAGGCCAAACCGCCAATGGTGAACACGGATAGACCCGGTGCCACACCGAGGGACGCGCTGACGGCGGGGGCGATCGGTCCGGTCGAAACCGAGGCGACAACCATGGCCGCCGTCGCGGCCAGCAGGCACTCATTCACCATAAATCGTGAGAGCGTCGGTGTCTGGTTGAGTTGGTGCTCGATCCGCTGCAGCAAACCGGACGGTGGTGCGGCGGCCGGCGTTTCCGCCGCCTGGGTTGTGCTGGCCGCCAGCATTCCACCCAGTACTATGGCCCGTGCCATCGCGTTCGGCATGACGATCTCTTTCGTTATCAGGCCCAAACCCCGGTTCAGTCGTTCCGCCCCGAGCGGAGCACCATCCAGCGTCCGGGATCGTTCCGCCCTGACCGGACATACCAAACTGATCCAGTTTTTTGCACTATCGTATAGTTCACAGGCAGCCATCTTCCAATCCGCACGATCACGGTTTCGCGTGTATGGACAAGTTATTACATCGACGCTCTAGCAATCGCCATACCGATCGGCAAGCCGGTCCGGCATCCGGTCAGACGGGTGCGAGAAATTGTCATCGTCCTCCCCCGGACCTCGGTCCCGACGGACGGGCACAGGGGCGACGAGGACACATTGCTCCCCAATGCTTACGCGCCGACCCGCCTGTTGCGCCGCTCGGCGGCTCCGCATCGGCTCCCCAGGGCCGGCTCCCCGGTCGGCGGCCGGCTTTGTCGCCGGGATCCGTGACCCCGCCCGCGGGCCGGTCGCCACTGGGGAAACCCGATCGCCCGTCAGACGACCTTGTGGTCGGCGATGTGCTGACGATAAGGCGCGCGTTGGCACAGCCGGTCGTACCACGCTTTCACCGCCGGCAGATCGGGCCGCTGCAACCCCAGGTAATCCATGTTGAACCACCGATGAGCATGCACGCCCCAGGGAATGTCGCACAGGGTGAACGTCTCCCCGGCGATGAAATCATGCTGGGTCAGCTTGGCTTCCACCATGCGCCAGCCCTTGGCGGTGTCCTCGATCGCCTGCTGTATCGCCGCCATGTCGCGCTTGTCGGCCGGCGTGCGCACCAGGCCCCAGAACACCGCGCTCATGGGCCGGTTGAACACGGTCTGCTGCGCGTCCATCCAGCGGTCGATATTGGCGCGCGCATGCGGCTCCTGCGGCCACATGGGCGAGTGCGCGGCATGCGCGTGGCACAGATAACGCAGGATGACGTTGCTCTCCCACAGGGTGAAGTCGTCTTCCTGCAAGGTCGGCACAAGGCCGGTCGGATTCATGGCGCGGTACTCTTGCGTGTCGGTCTTGCCGAACGCGCCGCCGACATCAATCCGCTCGAAGGGCAGGTCGAGTTCGCCCAGACCCCACAGGACCTTCATCACGTTGCTGGATGTGGCTCGTCCCCAGACAATACGGCGCATGATCACTCTCCCGGTTGCGGATCGGCGGACCCTATGCGTCAGCGGCCCGAACGGCAACGTGGGTCCCGACCGTGCGCCCCTATCGCTCCCCCCTGGCTGGCCCCTTTCGCTCGCTCCCTGGGCTTCCCCCAAGCCTTGCGAACCGCGGCCGACAGGCGCACATGCGCGGCATGCGGAACCTTCCTCTCCGGACCGTTGCCCTGGCGGGTTCCTTGGCCGCCGCCTTTGCGCTGGCCGTGGCACATGTCGCCGAGCTCGGGTTCGGCCTGGTGCCGTGTGCCCTGTGCTTGTGGGAGCGGTGGCCGTATCGCGTGGCGCTGGTGCTGGGTCTGCTCGCCGCCCTGCTGCCGCGGCACGCGCGCTGGCTGCTGGCAGTGATGCTGGCGGCGGTGCTGGCCGATGTCGCCATGGCGATCACCCATGTCGGGGTGGAGTTCCGCTGGTGGCCCAGCCCGCTTCCCGAATGTTCCGCGCCGGCGTTTGGTGGCGGGTCGATCGCCGATCGGCTGGCCGCGATGCCCGCCCGCCCGGCCAAGCCGTGCGACGACCCGACATTTCTGATCCCCGGCGTGCCTTTGTCGATGGCGGCCATGAACCTGCTGTTCGCCCTGGTGTTTTCAGCCTTCCTCGCCATCTTCACGGTCAGGAGGACCTTACCACGATGACCGCTCTTTCGCGCGCTTTGCCCGGAGACCCCCAGCCACGGGAGGTTCTGGATCGGATGATCCGGGTGGATCACGCCGGCGAATACGGCGCCACCCGGATCTATGCAGGCCAGCTCGCGGTGCTGGGACGCGGACGAAAAGCCGGGCTGCTGCGGCATATGCAGGCGCAGGAACAACAGCATCTGGACACGTTCAACAAGGTCGTCGCGGACCGCCATGTGCGCCCGACCGCGTTGCTGCCGCTCTGGCATCTGGCCGGGTTCGCCCTGGGCGCCGCCACCGCGTTGCTGGGGGAAAAAGCCGCCATGGCCTGCACCGTCGCGGTGGAGGAGGCGATCGACGCGCATTACACCGCGCAGATCGATGCCCTGGGCGACACCGAGCCCGAATTGCGGGCAACCCTGGAAACCTTCCGGGCGGAGGAACGCGAACACCGCGACACCGCCCTGGATCACGGCGCCGAAGCGGCTCCGGGCTATCGGTTGCTATCGGCGGCGATCAAGGCCGGCTGCCGCGTGGCGATCGGGTTGAGCGAGCGGGTGTAGCGGCCGGTTTGTTCAGGCAAACACCGCCAGTTTGGCCAGGGAGCAGTTCTCCAGCACATTCGCCACCGCGTCGCGGGCGTCCTTCATCAAATGGCGCAGACGGCATGCCGATCCGCTACGCGGTCTCGGCACTGCCCGCCATGTGAAAAGTCGTCGCATTATGGTTCTGACGCGGGCCGCATTATTAGTGACGCCGAGCACTACTCCCCCTTGCCCCGCTTCGTGTCGGTCGGGGCGGGCGGGTCCTTGCGCAGTACCGCGGCGATCCGCTCCGGGTCCTCGGCGATGTGCACACCGACGCGTTCCTGCGGCAGCAGCATGACGCAGCGGGCGTCGCGTTCGGCCCAGCCGCGGTTCATCGCCTCCGCGATATCCGCCAAAGCGAGGTTGGCGAAGCGCATCGGCACGCCCAGGTCCCGCGCCAACTCCGTCGCCACCATCATGTCCTTGTGCACGATCCGCAGCGCGGCGCTGGGCGGTTCGTAATGGGCCGGCAGGAACTCATCGACCAGACCGTCATAGGTGCGGCGGCGGCCGATGGAACCTTGCCTGATCGCCTCCCACAACGCGACGGGTTCCGCGCCGGCCTTGACGCCGAGCACGAAAGCCTCGGCGAGGGCGGCCTGCATGGCCTGGCTGGAACAGTTATGCACCAGCTTGGTGACCAGGCCGGACCCGATGGGGCCGACATGCACCACGCGATCCGCCATCGCGTCCAGCGCCGACTTGCACCGGTCGAACGCATCCCGGTCGCCCCCCACCCACATCGCCAGCCGCCCCAGCACCGCTCCACCGGCGCCGCCGCTGACCGGTGCGTCCAGCATCGCGGCGTCCTTGGCGGCGAACGCGGCATGCAGGCGTTTCAGCAGGTCAGGCGAATTGGTCGACATCTCGAAATAGGCTCGGCCTGGCTGGATGGCGGACAGGATGCCGTCCTCGCCAATGGCCACCGTTTCAATGGCGTGCAGGTCGGGGAGGCAGGTGAAAATCGCATCCGACCGGGCGGTAACCTCACGCGGGGATGCCGCCCATTGCGCACCGGCCGCCAGATGACGATCAGCGGCGGTGCGGTTGATATCGTGGACAGTGACGTTGAAACCGGACTTCAGCAGGTTTGCCACCAGGGCCCCGCCCATGATCCCCAGGCCGATAAATCCGATCCGCATCCGCGTCCCCTCCCCTGCCGCCGGTCCTGTCGTTCCCTTGTCGGTCCGGCGCCGTCATCATGCCGGAAAGCCGTTGGCGTTGGCAGGTGGGCCGCCATCACCCGGATGAAGTGGACCACCGGCCGGAATGCCGCGTAGCATGGCGCCACAAGGGGAAAACCAACAAAAGAATCGCATTCCAAAGGCCGTGCCTTTGGCGGGTCCAGGGCCGAGCCCTGGTCGGGGTCCCCAAGGACCATTGGGGGCGGAAGCCCCGCCCATCAACAACAACACAACGAGGAAACGACCATGGCACAAAAACCGATCTCCGCCGACTCCCACATCACCGAACCACCCGACTGCTACCGCGCCCATATCGACCCGCTCTTCCGGGACCGCGCCCCGCATATCGTGCGCGACGCCCGCTTCGGCGACATCTACGTCGTCGAGGGCATGAAGCAGACCATCCCGATGGGCCTGGTCGCCGCCGCCGGCGTCGACCCCAGCAAACTCAGCAAGGAAGGCGCCAAATTCGAGGATCTGCACCGTGGCGGCTGGGACCCCAAGGCGCGCCTGGGCGACCAGGACCGCGACGGCGTCGGCGCCGAGATCATCTACCCCACCGTGGGCATGGTTTTGTGCAACCACAAGGACTTGGACTACAAGAAGGTCTGCTTCGACGCCTATAACCGGTGGCTGCAAGAATACACGTCGCACGACCCGGATCGCCTGATCGGCATGGGTCAGACCGCCATCCGCACCATCAAGGAGGGCATCGCCGACCTGCAACAGATCAAGGCGATGGGCTTCAAGGGCGTGATGATGCCCGGCAACCCCGGCGAGTCCGACTACGACGATCCCGCCTACGACCCGTTCTGGGAAGCCGCGGTGGCGCTGAACCTGCCGCTGTCGTTCCATATCCTGACGTCAAACTCAGACGCCTCCAACCGACCGCGCGGGCCGAAGATCAACGCCTTCCTGTCGATCATCCGCGGCTGTCAGGACATCATGGCGATGCTGATCTTCGGCGGCGTCTTCGCGCGCCACCCGAAGCTGAAAGTCGCCTGCGTGGAGGCCGATGCCGGCTGGGCGCCGCATTTCATGTATCGCATGGACCATGCCTACAAGCGGCATCGTTACTGGCTGAAGGGACAGGAGCTTCCGCAACTGCCGTCGCACTACTTCCGCGAGAATATCCGCCTGACCTTCCAGGACGATCACGTCGCGTTCCAACTGGCCGACATGATGGCACCGCACCAGTTGATGTGGGCCAACGACTTCCCGCACAGCGATTCAACCTGGCCCTGGAGCCAGGACGTCATCGCCGAACAGACCGCGCATCTGACGGAGGAGCAACGCAACCGGGTGTTGTACGGCAACGTCGCCGAATTCTACGGCCTGACCGCCTGACAGCCGACGAAGATGTCCGCCCCTGGGTTAGAAGGGGCGGACAGCGTGCCTATTTCTCCAGCCACACGTCCTCGAACCGCCAGCCATTGTAGATACTGTTGACCATAATGGTCATGTTCTTGACCTTCGGCTGCCAGCAGGTGGCGGACCGGCCATGGAAGATGATCGGACGGGCGCCGTCTTCCTGCAACTTGCGATCGATCTCCCAGACGATTTTCTTGCGCTTCTCCTGGTCGATCTCCGCCGACTGCTTGTCGATCAGCGCGTCGATTTCCGCGTTGCAATAGCTGGTGTAGTTGCGCTGAGAGCCGCATGCGTAGTTCTCATAGAACTGCTGATCCGGATCGTCGACGCCGCTGCCGGTCAGGTTCAGGCCCATGTCGTAGTCCTTGCGGGCGATCTTGGCATGCCAGATCGCCGTCTCGATCACGTCAAGCTCCCCGTCGATATAGATGTGTTTCAACTGATCGATCAGGATCACCGCGGGATCACGATAGGGCGCGATATTGCGGGTTGCCACCTTCACCTTGATCCGCTTTTCCGGCCCGTAGCCAAGACCGCGCATGATCTTCTGCGCTTCCTCCCTGTTCTTCTCGACATCGGTACCGTAGCCCGGCAGGGCGCGCAGCATCTCCACCGGCATGCCCCAGATGCCTTCGGGCGGTGGCAGCATCGCTCCCCCCGGATCGGCCTGGCCTTCGGACAGGATGTCGATGAACGTCTTGCGGTCCAAGGACAACGCCATGGCGCGCCGGACTTCCGCATTGTTGAATGGCACGACTTCGCGGTTGACCATCAGGTTGGTGCTGACATTGCTCGACGCGATCTCACAGATCGCCTGCGGCGCCTGCACCTTCAGGTCCTTGACCAGCGGAATGGTCAGCTCGAACGGGAAGGTGACATCGAACTTGCCCGACACGAACGACAAGATGGCGGTCGAGCGGTTGGGAATGATGGTGAACTCGATCCCATCCAGATAGGGCAGACCCTTCTTCCAGTAATCGGGATTGCGGACCAGCTTGATCGACTCGTTACGCTTGAACTCGGCGAACTTGAACGGCCCGGTCCCGATCGGCTGCGTGCGCATCGCGTTCGGCGGCACATGGCATGGATAGACCGGCGAATATCCGGATGCGAGCAGCGCCAGGAAGGCCGGCTGTGGTTTCTTCAGGTGAAACACCGCCTCCTGATCGCCTGAGATCGTGACCTCGGCCAGATTCTTGTACCAACCTTCCCGGAAGTTCAGGCGAAATTTGTCCTGCGCCTTGCCGATGAGAAGATCCCAGGTGCATTTGACATCCTTGGCCGTGAACGGCTTGCCGTCATGCCACTTCACGCCTTCGCGCAACTTGAACGTCAGCCGCGTCCGCTCCTCGTTCCAGGACCAGGCCGTCGCCAGCTCCGGCACGATCGAGGCCATGCTGTTCTGCTTCACATGCTGGTCGTAGATGACCAGGTTGTTGAAGGCCGACATCATCGGCGTCAGAACCGAGTTGGTGCCTTCCTCGTGAATCGACAGGCTGGCCGGACTGTCGCGGTGGGTCAGCCTCAGGACGCCACCCGATTGTTGCGCCGATGCGCCACTGGCGAGCGCCAGCAGCGCGGCCACGATCAGACTGGAAATCCTGTGCATGCGATTCTCCCGAACGCCGATTTGTCGGCGCGTGTTGGGACGATCAACGCATCCGGGTTCCACGATGTCAATCAGAGAACCGGCCATTCCGGCCCGCGGCCACCCCGCCTGGCTTGGCCGCAACGGTTGGTCGGTTCAACGCAGGATCGCGAGGAGCGGCACGCGGCAGGAAGAACCCGGCGACCAAACAAGGTGACCGAGCGGTTTGCCGGTTCCAGTCGCGGGCAAACCACTCTAGGTTCCGGATCGTGGACAGCTTCAGCGCGGGAACCCCATGACCCATACATTGCGCGAGATCGACCTGACCGGCATCGGCAGCGCCGATAACGCGAGAAAGCGGCTCTGGGCGGCGGAAATCGCCGCCGAACTGCGGCATCTGGGCTTCTTCGTCATATCCGGCCACGGTGTTCCGGCGCCCCTGATCGATGCCGCCTTCGCGCAATCCACCGCATTTTTCGACCGCCCCCTGGCCGAGAAGATGGGCATCAAAAGTACCGTCCAGGGATCGCCGCGCGGCTATCTGGACTTCGGGCTGGAAACATTGGCCCTGACAACCGGCGTTCGCACCCCGCCCGACCTGAAGGAGGGGTTCGGCATGGGGCCGTTACGGGTGGAGCGGGAGCAGGCGGTACTGGACCGCATCGGCGTCACCTACACGCCCAATGTCTGGCCCCACGACGCCCCGGACTTTCGTGACAACCTGACCCGCTACTATCAGGAGATGGAGCGGTTGATGGACGTGCTGATGGAACTGTTTGCCATCGGCATGGACCTGCCGCCCCGCTACTTCGTCGATCGTTTCACAAATCACAATTCGACGTTTCGGGTCAATCACTACCCGGCGCAAGCGGAATCCCCCGAACCCAACCAACTTCGCGCCGGCGCCCATACCGATTACGGCGCCCTGACCTTGCTGCTTGGTCAGGACCGGCTCGGCGGCCTGCAGGTCCGCACGCCCGATGGCGGTTGGATCGACGCACGCACCAATCCGCACAGTTTCGTGGTCAATATCGGCGACCTGATGATGCGTTGGTCGAACGATACCTGGCTGTCCAACCAGCACCGCGTGGTGAACCCACCGCCTGGTTCGGCTGGGGCCGCACGCCGGCTGTCATTCGCGTTCTTCTGCAACCCGAACGACGACCTGGTGGTGGAATGCCTGCCCACCTGCCAGTCGGCCGACCATCCGCCGAAATATCCGCCCATTCGCGCCGGCGCCCACCGGTTCGCCAAGATCGAGGCATCCAAGCGCGCCGCCGCAGCCTGAACCGGGGTCAGATCCCCACTTCCTCCCCGGCCGCCAGACGGCGGGCCAGATCCTCTCGCCAGCGCGCGAAATCCTCCCCGCGCCA
>CAMBXJ010000151.1 GCA_945871455.1 Asaia bogorensis | reverse complement strand
CATGTTCGCGTGATGCCGCGGGTTCGACAAGATGGCCGCCGACATGCGGGTTATCAGCGGGAGCCTGATCGAGAGCGAGCGCGGTTGCAGTTTCGAACCGAGGGTGCCCGACACCGGCGCTGGCTCTCCCGTCGAAGGGGCAAATGCCTTCGGGGGGACATGCCTACGGGTGACTTCCCAGGCGGCGGAAACCGACTACACTGCCGCGATGTCATCCGGATCGCCTGAAGCGTACGGGCCTTTGTTGTTTGAAGCGGTCATCCGGCCGCATCGCAGCCTGTCGCCTCGCGGCTTGCGGTGGCTGCTGGTCGCCATTGGCGGAGCGGGCAGCTTGGTCGCCGCGCGCTTCTGGATGATCGGGGCATGGCCCGTCATTGGCTTCTTCATCCTGGAAGTCGGCCTCGCCGCCCTCCTCCTCTACCTTAACCACCGGTCCGCCCGTGCGCAGGAGAAAGTGCTGCTTCATGGCGACCGGTTGCGGCTGGTGACGATCGGCCCGTCCGGCACGACAAGCGAACGCAGTCTGCCATCGGCCTGGCTGACGATCCGCCTGGAGGAACACCCGCGCCGCGCGCTGCGCCTGCTGGCCTGCACACGTACGGCGCACGCGGAGATCGGCCTTGCGCTCGGGGAGGTCGAAAAGCGAGACCTGGCCCACGCGCTGCGCTCAGCCCTTCACGCCGCCCGTCATCCGCGGTTCGACAACCCCCAATTGCGGGAGAATCCCTGATCGGAGGCACCCAACGGGAACGGCCGATCCGCACGGCACGTCGCGTCAGCCGGTGATAGACCAGCGGGGTCGTGCAACCGCCAGACGTATCAATGCCAACCCCAGACGTCGCCACGACACGCCTGACGGCCAACCGACCGTGCCACCGAAATCCGAGCGAATGCCCGGCCTCCCATCAGGCCTGGCTTTGCTCGGACACTGTTTCCGGCATCAGGCTCCGGCTTTAGCTGTCGGCCGGGCCCATTGACTTGATCAGTTCGAACACCCGCTTGCGGACCGCCGGTTCGGTGATCCGGTAATAGGCACGAACCAACTCCAGCGTTTCCCGCCGGTTCAGCGCATCATCGGCGAACGAGTCGGACCCTTCGCTGATGCTGGTTGGACGGCGGTTCGACGGCACGCCGAAGGACGTCGTCAAGCTGTCCGGCATATCGTCAAAGAAAAAACTGATCGGAACGTCAAGCACCCGAGACAAATCGAACAAACGGGACGCCCCGACTCGATTAGCCCCCCGCTCATACTTCTGCACCTGCTGGAACGTCAGCCCCAAGGCCTCCCCCAATCTCTCCTGGGACATGCCCAGGAGCGTGCGGCGCAGGCGTATTCTCGACCCCACATGCACGTCGATAGGACTGGGCCTGCCTTCTCTATCAGCCCCGACCACGTGATCGACCCCTGCCATGCTCATGCCCCTTCCCTTCCTCAAGTCAACAGCAACACGGATAGGTGTAGCTCTATACCCGACTACTCCAACCCGATCTTCCCACAGGTTTCCCCTGCTTCTTTGCCGATTTTTTAACGACACAACCCATAATTGTCAACCAGCCCGATACAACCCTCATTTCGTGTTTACATTTGATACAAAATGCACGTTTTGAGATCGTCTGTAGCTTGCTGTTGCCTATCGTAGCGACCAATTCCGAAACCGAATTGCGATCAAAAAAACTGTAACCGCCAGAAATCCCGGGACAGGTAAGCCAAACCGTGCGAACGGCGTGGAAGCCATCGCAGATGGCAACCGCACGCTGATACTACCCTCAACATTCATCCCCAGCCGAGCGATTTCGCGGCCTTTGGGATCGAACGACGCAGATATACCCGTATTGGCGGCACGCATCAACGGTAGTCCTTCTTCCACCGCACGCAAGCGCGAAGCGATGAGGTGCTGTCGAGGGCCGCTCGAATCGCCAAACCACGCATCGTTGGTTACGTTTACGAGCCATCCGGGACGATCCCGACCATCGACGATTTCGCCCGAAAAGATCGCCTCATAGCAAATCAATGGTCCGACCGACGGCGCACCCGGCAGGTGCAAGGTCCGCGGCCCATCCCCGCGGCCGAAGCCGCCTCCTGGAACGAGTTGCACGCCAAGCGGCAACCAATCGGGTTGATATTCACCGAAGGGGACCAGGTGCCACTTGTCGTAGATGCCGGACACGTCTCCACCCGACAAAATTGCAAACAGACTGTTACGCGGACGGTCGTCAGCACCGAACCGCACCGCACCGATCAGAGACACGGTCGGTGCGCCCGCCCCGGTAGTGGCCGCCCCGGTGATGGCGATCCGGGCCGTCAGGTCTGTCTGCAACGCGAAGGGCGTGGCGGTTTCCGGCCAGACCACGACCACCGTGCCGTTATCCGCCCGCGCCACGGCTTCCGCGGTCAAGCGCAAATAGCGGTGAAAGATGTCCACCATCAGGGCACGGTCCCATTTCCGGCCCTGCGCCACATTGCCCTGCACCAGCACCACGGTGACCGCCGGCGCCTCGGTCAATGGCTCGTTCAACCGGATCATCCCGCCCGCGATCCCGGCGGCCATGACGGCAAGCCCGGCCGACCGCCAGCGCCATCCCAACACGGGCAAGGATGCCAGCACCATGACGGCAAGTGTCAGCCCATGCACGCCAATCCAGGCGGCCGGCTGGATCAGGACGTCGCCGGCATAACCGGGCAGCGCCAGGACACTGCCGAGCGGGTTCCAGGGAAAACCGGTGAGAACGAACTGCCGGGCCATGTCCAGCAGGGTCCAGGCCCCGGCCAGCGCCATCGCGCGCCGCCAGCCCGGATCAGTCAGGCGCGCGGCCATCGCGGCCAGACCCACGAAGATTGCCAGCACCGCCGCCAGGGACGGCACGGCCAGGGGGATAAGCCACCAGTACCGGGCGGCCTCGATCAGGATCGCCTCGGTGATCCAGTAGAGTCCGATCACATGGAAACCGACGCCGAACCACCAGCCCCGACGCAGCGCGACCAGCGGCGTGCGGGCCGCGTCGATCAGGCGGATCAGGCCGGGGATCGCCACCAGCAGGACCGGCAGGATATAGAGCGGCGGTAACGCCAGGGCCGCCGCGGCCCCCAGGCCGAAAGCAACGGCATCGGACCGAAGGCCGGACAGGCCCCCGAACCAGCGCGACACCGGCCCCGCCAGCGTGGCTTCCGGTGTGACGATGTCCGTGCCGGATCGGCAGGGCGCGCGGTTGCCGGGAGTCATGCGCACGCTTGATCCGCCGGCCCTTGGACCGTCACCATCCTGTCGCATGCGTTCGTCACCACGACAAAGCCGCTCCGCGTCCGCACCGGATCAGGGATCCGGCGTCTCGGACTGCTGGCGCTCGTAATGGCGGTAGTATTTGTCCGTCACCAGGTCGGTTTTCACGACCACGGCGACATCGGTTGTGTTGAATTGCGGGTCGATCACGGCGCCGTCACCGACAAATCCGCCCAGCCGCAGATACCCCTTGATCAAGGGCGGCAGACGCGCGAGCGAGCGGCGGCGGTCGATCTCCTCCGGGTCCCGCCGCCGCATTTCGATATAGCGATGCGGCAGGGCGCGAGGACGCAAAGGCGGAGGCGCCAGATGGTTGTAGTAGAGATAGGTCAGTTCGTCGGCCAGTGCGTCGGGATCGGTCCCCGGCAGGCTGGCGCAGCCGAACATCAGGTCGATCTTGTAGTGGAAGACATAGGCCGCGATGCCGCGCCAGAGCAGTTGCATGGCCGTGCGACCGCGATACGCGGCGTCCACGCAAGACCGGCCGAGTTCCAGCAGCCCCCCGTCGAACGCCTCCAGCTTGCTGATGTCGTATTCGTCGGCCGAGTAGAACTGCCCCAGGCGCCGAGCCGCATCTCGACGGATCAGGCGATAGGTCCCGACCACCCCTTCCGGGCCGGATCCCAGGTCGTGGTCGATCACGAGCAAATGATCGGCGACGCTATCGTACGGATCACGGTCTCGGTGGGTGACCGCGGTCTCGGCGTCGGGCCTGGCACCCATCTCATCGTAAAAGATGCGGTAGCGCAGCGCCTGAACGGCGTCGATCTCATCGGCGGTGACCGCGATTCGGACACCCTGATTGCCGGCGCGCAATTCCGGGAAGGGCATGCCGGCGTCGCCTTCCGCGCTCATCAGCATATCCTGCCGTCGGTGGCTTCGACGGCAGGGTGGTCCCGCGCAGCATCCCGCGATGCACGATCCCGCGTCGCGTCGCGCACCGCACGATCCCGCGTCGTATCCCGCACCGGACGATCCCGCGTCGTATCCCGACGACGCCCGAACAGTTCCAGCCTCAGCGACACCAGATCGAACCCGAGCCGCGTCGCGATCAACTGCATCAACTGATCGTGCTCGGCGTCCTGGAATTCGATCACCTTGCCGGTGTCGACGTCGATCAAATGGTAGTGGTGGCCGCCATCCTCGGTCGCCTCGTAGCGCGCCCGCCCGCCACCGAAATCGCGCCTTTCCAGGATGCCTTTTTCCTCAAATAACCGGACCGTCCGATACACCGTCGCGATCGAAATCCGTGGGTCGAGCCCCACCGCGCGTCGGTAGAGCTCCTCCACATCCGGATGATCGCTCGACTCGGAGAGGACACGCGCGATGATCCGGCGCTGCCCTGTCAATCTCAGGCCCCGTTCGACGCACAGACGCTCGATGCGCGTTTCCATCGGATTCCTTGCCAACAACCGTTCTTCCGGCCCGGAGGACCGGGAAGCAGCTCTCGGCCCCAAAAGGCCGAGCAGCGCGCCCACGGCCCTGTCCGGGGGCGTATGCGGTTGCGTAGCCGATCAGGGGCCGCGCTGTCCAATGTCGATATAACGAACACCCGTATGCGCAACAGCACTGCGCCCTGGATCGGCACGCTTTAAGACCGGTCTGCTTAGGCTCGCTTCAGGCCAAACGACATCCCAGGGGCACCCGCGTGGATGGGCGCGCCGCCCGGGGGACGCCGCTGACAGTTGCCCCTGATCAGCCGCCTCTGCCGGTATTGGCCTTGGTGCCCAGACCGATCTCCTTGGCGAGCGCGGACCGTCTCGCGGCATAGTTCGGCGCGACCATGGGATAATTCGCGTCCAGGCCCCAACGTTCCCGATACTGATCCGGAGTCATGCCGTAGGCGGTTTTCAGATGCCGCTTGAGCATCTTCATCTGCTTCCCATCTTCCAGACAGACGATGTAGTCGCCGAAGACGGACTTCTTGATCGGCACCGCGGGTTGCGGCTTCTCCTCCTGCACCGGTTCGGCGGTAATGCTTGTCAGGGCGTTGTAGACGTCCTGTATCAACGCAGGCAGAGAATCGACGGCCACGGCATTATTGGATACATGAGCCGAGACAATCCGGGCGGTCAGTTCAAGGATATTGGTATCGGACACGATATCGGTCATCGCGATCCCTTTCTGTATGGATTCTTAAAGAATATACAGAGGCAACTGACCGCTTCGCAATGGATATTCTGAAACAGAAAGGGGTTCGCGATCATGACAATCGCGCAAGGTGCCGACCGGGAACTTGACATTACACGGGAGCTTTGCCCGATGACCTTCGTGCGCACCCGCCTCGCTTTGGATGGAATGACCCCTGGGCAGACACTGCTTGTCCGCCTGAAGGGCGAGGAGCCCCTGCGCAACGTGCCGCGCACCGCCAGGGACCAGGGGCATGAAGTCCTGAACCTGGAAACCGGGGACGACGGGGTTTCGTTGCTGTTGCTGCGCCGCGGCGGGTAGCCGGGCGCCACCGGGTTACCGCGAAGGTCGATCCGGTATCAGCAAGGTTCCTCAAGTCCGGTCAGGTCGGCCCGCAGCACCAGGGCGTCGGCGCCGCCGGGATAATAGCGCGCCCGCCGCCCGACCCGGCGAAATCCGGCCCGGTCATACAGCGCCTGCGCGGCGCGATTCGACACCGCGACCTCCAGGAACATCATCCGGGCACCCATAGCCCGCGCACGGTCCATCGCCAGGTCCAGCAACGTCCGCGCGATGCCTTGGCGCCGCAATGCCGGGATGACGGCGATCGTCAGGATTTCCGATTCGTCGGCGACCACCCGGACCAGGACCATGGCACCGCGAGGATCATAGAGGCCGAACACGTTCGGAAGGCCGAGTTGCAGCCCGATGACGTTGGCGCTCCAGGCGTCGGCGGCGGAAAACGACAGGCCGTGGATCACCGCCAGGGCTTCGGCATGGGTCGGAAGGGCCGAGGCGACACCAGCCACCCCCGCGGCTTCGGGTTCATCGCTCTTGCGTCCCGCCGGGTCGGGCGCGTTCATGAAAGCGGCGGTGGCCGTTGACCGGCCGACGGCAGGCGGGCTTCCGGCGCGTCGACATAGAGCGGTTCGGCCGCGCATGGCGGCAAATCCCCGGCCAGGCGGCGGGCCGCGACCAGGGCGATATGCCGGCCAAAGGGGCGGCGCGCGTCGGTCAGCATGACATTGATATCTCGGGCCGCCAATCGGGCCGCGACCGCGATGGCCGCGTCCCCGGCAACCGCGACGGGTCGGTCGGGGGTTGGCAGGTCATCCAGCAAATGCGCTTCCATGCCGGTGCCTCGGTCCAGGAAGACCCTGCCGCGGCGGCTGTCGATCGCCGTCCACAGCACGCGACGTCCCAGGTCGGGCAGCGAGCTTGCCAGGGCCTCCGCCACCGTCACCCCAACGACGGGCTTGCCGGCACCGATCCCGATTCCCTGCGCCAGGGCCAGCGCGGCGCGAATACCGGTGAAACTGCCAGGCCCCACCGTCACCGCGACAAGATCGAGATCGAGCGCGGTGAGCGCCGCTTCATTCAGCACATCATCCGCCATCGTCGCCAGGATCGCGGCCTGGCCGCGGGTTTCATCGCCGGAACGCGCCGCGATCAGGTGCCCATCGACCACCACGGAGGCGGAACAGCGGCCGAGCGCGGCATCGACGGCGAGGATTCGCATGGGGGAGGGCGGTTGCGGTCAGAAACGGGTCGCGGCGATCCGGGTGGCAAAAGCCGCCGGACCGCGTCGAACCCGTGTTGCGCGACATCTCACAGCAGAACGCATGCCTCGTCGAAGTCGAGACGGGGGGAGCGGTTGAACAATCCCTCCGGGTCCCCGTGACCGATATTGACCAGGAAGTTGGAGCGCCAGCCCTTGTCGGACAGGAATTCCTGATCGACCTTGGCATTGTCGAAGCCCGACATCCCGCCGACATCCAGGCCCAGGGACCGCGCCGCCAGCATCAGATAGGCGCCTTGAAGCGTGCCGTTGCGGAACGCCGTGGTGGCGGCCAGCGAGTCGTTGCTGGTGAACCAACTGACGGCGTCGGCATTGTGCGGGAACAGTTTCGGCAGTTTCTCGTAGAATTTCGGATCATAGGCGACGATGGCGGTGACCGGGGCGGACATCGTCTTGGCCAGGTTGCCGGAGGAAAGTGCCGGGGCCAGCCGCTCCTTCGCTTCCTTGGTGCGCAGGAACAGGAAGCGGGCGGGCGAGCAATTGGCGGAGGTCGGGCCGAATTTCAGAAGATCGTAGAGCGCATGCAGGGTCTCGTCGGAAACCGGTTCGTCGCGCCATTTGTTGTGCGAACGGGCTTCGCGAAAAAGCAGGTCTAGTCCGTTGGCATCGATCGTCATGAGCAACTCCCGAACTGCTTTGCCGGCCTGGGTGGTCGGCATGGATGGTGCGATGCAGCGTAGACCGGTGGTGGTTTGCGTCAACGGGTGGAAGGGCGGGGCTTCCGCCCCGAACCCCGATCAGGGGCTCTGCCCCTGAACCCCGCCAAGGGCGACGGCCCTTGGAACCCGGACCATTGGTGGGTTTGAGGATACGGCCCTGCACGGACGGTGATGGGTCCGTATAGGGCCGTATCCTCAAACCCACCAAAAGAATCGCATTCCAAAGGCCGCGCCTTTGGTGGGTCCAGGGCAAAGCCCTGGTCGGGGTCCGGGGCGGAAGCCCCGCCCTACCCCTCCGCCTTCAACACTTCCCCCGCCAAATACAAACTCCCACAAATCAGCACCCGAGCCGGCTCACCCGCCCGAGGCAACGCCCGCAGCGCCTCCACCACCGTCGGTCCCACCCGTGCAACGCCGCCCGAAGCCACGACGATCGCTTCAACCGGCAGCGCCGCATGCTGTCCCGGCTCCGACACCGCCCACAGCGTCGCCGCCAGCGGCACCAACGGACGCAGAAACTCCGCCGAATCCTTCGCCTGCTTCATCCCCACGACCAGATGCACCGGCCGATCCGACCAGCCGAGCAGATGCTCCGCCAGCACAACGCCGGCGCCCGGGTTATGCCCGCCGTCCAGCCACAACTCCCAGTCCGGCGGCAGTTCGCCCGCCAGGCGGCCATGCAGACGCTGCAACCGGGCGGGCCACTCGGCGCGCGCCACACCAGCCCCGAACGCATCAGCCGCGATCGCCAACCCCGAGGCACGCAAAGCGGCCATGGCGATGCCGGCATTGTCCAACTGGAACGCACCGGGCAATGACGGTTTAGGTAGGTCCAGCACACCCCTTCGGTCGCTGAAGCGGAAACCGTCCATGCGTGCCTCCACCTCCCAGTCCCGGCCGCGCAGCACCATCGGCGCGCCAACCCGTTGGGCTTCCGCGCGCAGGACCGTCGCGACCTCCGCCGGCTGCGCGCCGATCGCGACGGGCACGCCAGGCTTCATGATCCCGGCTTTTTCGCGGGCGATCACCGCCAGCGTGTCGCCCAGCAACTCCCGGTGATGCAGCGAGATCGAGGTGATCGCGCACGCCGCCGGGGGTGGCGTGACGTTCGTCGCATCCCCCCTGCCCCCGAGTCCGACCTCCAGGACGCAAAGATCGGCTGGCGTGGCGGCAAACAGGTCGAAGGCGACGGCGGTGATGACCTCGAACA
>CAMBXJ010000150.1 GCA_945871455.1 Asaia bogorensis | reverse complement strand
TGAATAAGGTGGGCTAGCGTCGGCGACGCCTCAGCCGCTATAAGCTGAAGATGAAAAGGGAGGGAACCGCGATGGTGCGTGGCGTCCGGACAGCAGTGCAGTTAGGGATCGCAGCAGCGTGTCTGGTCGCGTTGTCCGGTGGGAACGTGGCGGCGCAATCTCTGGCGATCGCGTCCTCGGCACCGGTCACCAGCATCGATCCCCATTACCACACATTTGGGCCGAACGCATCGCTGCATCACCATATTTACGAAACGCTGATCAAACGCGATGCGCCCGGAAATCTGCAACCTGGCTTGGCCACGGGCTGGAAGCTGCGCGACGACAAGACCTGGGAATTTAAGCTGCGCAACGTGAATTATCACAACGGCGAGAAATTGACGGCCGAAGATGTCGCCTACTCCCTGAACCGAGTGCCGAAGGTAAAAAATAGCCCCGCGTCGTTCCAGATCTACACCCGTGCCGTTGTGGCCGTGGAAATTACGGACCCAGAGACCATCCTGCTGAAAACCGCCACGCCGTATCCGCTGCTACCGCAGGACATCTCTCAGATATTCATAATTCCTCGCAGTTTGGGCGCTGAGCCAGCGACCGAGGATTTCAACAATGGCAAGAACGCTATCGGCACTGGCCCCTACCGTTTCGTGTCGTACCGTCCAGGTGAGAAGATCGAGCTTGAGCGCAATGACACCTATTGGGGTGAAAAGCCTCATTGGAAATCGGTTAATTATCGCATTATCAGCAACGATGGTGCCCGCACTGCGTCGTTGCTGGCAGGGGACGTCAGTATAATCGAATTCGTGCCACCGGTCGACATACCCAATCTGCGCAACGACAACCGAGTTTCATTGTCGGAGGTGGTCAGCAACCGCTCCATCTTCCTGTGGCTCGACCACTCACGCGAGGGACCGACGCCATTCGTCACAGGCCCGAATGGCGAGGTTTTGGATAAGAATCCCCTGAAGGATCGTCGGGTGCGACAGGCGCTCTCGATCGCGATCAATCGGTCGGCGATCGTTGAACGGGTGATGGAGAACACCGCTATTCCCACGGGACAATATCTCCGCCCCGGCGCCCCAACCTATGTCCCGGATCTGAAACCCCATCCCTATGAACCGGAAAACGCCAAGAAGTTGCTGGCCGAGGCGGGATTTCCCAAGGGATTCCGTATCAGCCTTCATGGTCCGAATGATCGCTACGTTAACGACTCCAAGATTATCCAGGCGGTCGGACAGATGTGGCAACGCATCGGCGTGCAAACCACGGTCGAAGGTCTGCCCTGGAGCAATTTCATCGCTCGCGCCGGGAAGCAGGAATTTTCAGCGTTCCTGCTCGGTTGGGGAGTATCCAGCGGCGAGGGCACCAATCCCCTGCGTGCCCAGATCGCGACCTGGAATCCCCAGCGTGGGCTCGGCACCGCCAATCGCGGCCGTTACTCCAATCCGGCTATCGATACGTTGATCGACCAGGCCATGGCGACGATGGATGACAGTGCGCGGGAAAAGATCGTGCAACAGGCGATGCGCCAGGCGATGGAGGACGTTCCCGTTATCCAGTTGCACCTGCAAAAAAACATTTGGGCCACCCGCAAGGGTCTGACCTATGAAGCGAGGGTCGATGAAGAAACCCTGGCCATGGGCGTGAAACCGGCGAAATAGACGCAGATGCTCACATGGATTGTCCGGCGGCTGTTTCAGGCGTTCTTCGTTGTCGTCGCCATGACCGTGATTGTGTTCATCGGCGTCCACGTAATCGGAAACCCGGTCGATATCCTGATCTCGCCGGAAGCGGATCAGGCCGAAAGGGCGCGAATCATCGCGGAGATGGGTCTCGATCAGCCGCTTTGGAAACAATACTTCTTTTTCGTCAATGACGTATTGCACGGCAATCTGGGTCGCAGTTTCGTATTCAATGAGCCCGCGCTGAAACTAATCGGCAGCCGGATGCCGGCGACCTTGGAACTGGCGGTGACGGCAGTTCTGTTTTCGGTATGTTTTGGCGTACCTTTGGGGCTCTATGCTGGGTTGAAGCCAGACAGTGTTGCCGGGCGAGTTATCATGGCTGGCAGCATTCTTGGGTTTTCCTTGCCGAGCTTCTGGGTAGGGCTGATGCTGATTATGACGTTTGCGGTGCATTTGGGCATCCTGCCCAGCACGGGACGTGGCGAAACCGCGGCGATGTTCGGAATCCAATGGTCCTTCCTGACCTGGGATGGGTTGCGACATATGTTCATGCCGGCGTTGAACCTGTCCTTGTTCAATATTTCACTTGTCCTGCGGTTGACTCGCGCGGGCGTGCGCGAAACCTTACCCATGGACTACATCAAGTTCGCCCGAGCCAAGGGCTTGAGGCCGAAGCGAGTCATTCTGGTGCATGTGCTGAAGAACATCATGATTCCTGTCGTGACGGTGGTGGGACTTGAGCTGGGATCCACAATTGCTTTCGCCGTGGTGACCGAAAGTGTGTTTGCCTGGCCCGGAATGGGTAAGCTTATCATCGACAGCATCAACGTTTTGGACCGACCAGTGATCGTCGCCTACCTGATGATGATCGTGCTGCTGTTCATTACGATCAATTTGGTCGTGGACATCATCTACACGATCCTCGATCCGCGGGTCCGGCTGGAGACCAAGGCGTGAAGAACGGGAACAAGGCCGATTGCCGATGACAGCGACACCATCGCTAGGCGGACTCCGCGCATGAGCGCCGCATCTCCGCCCGCGGTGAGGGAGGAAACCCCGTTCCGGCGCTTCGTGTCCGAATTCGCGGCGTCGAAGATAGCATTGGTGGGGTTGGTTGGCTTCACAATTATTGCCTTTTTGGCAATCTTTGCGCCGTGGATTACGCCCCAGAATCCCTATGACCTGGCGCAACTGGACATCATGGACGGGCGGCTACCGCCGGGATCGCCGTCGCTGGCCGGTTACACCTATCTGTTGGGAACCGACGATCAGGGCCGCGACATGTTTTCCGGCATGCTCTATGGACTGCGCATCAGCCTGATGGTCGGTGTTGGTTCGGCCCTGTTCGCTGCGGTGGTTGGATCCAGTCTGGGGCTTCTCGCGGCTTATGTAGGCGGTCGCACTGATACGATCATCATGCGCCTGGTGGATCTACAACTCTCGTTTCCGTCGATCCTGGTGGCTTTGATGATCCTTGCCGCACTCGGCAAGGGCGTCATGAACGTCGTCTTTGCGCTGGTTATGGTCGAATGGGCATATTACGCGCGCACGGTGCGCGCAACCGCGATGGTGGAGCGACGGCGAGAGTATATCGAGGCCGCGGAGTGCCTCGCATTACCCTATCGCCGGATCATGTTTCATCATCTGTTGCCGAACTGCCTGCCGCCGTTGATTGTCATCGCCACTCAGCAGGTGGCCCGAGCCATTGCGCTTGAAGCCACACTGTCTTTCCTGGGCTTAGGAGTGCCGATTACCGAACCGTCTCTCGGTCTGTTGATCGCTAACGGCTACCAGTACATGTTGTCGGGAAAGTACTGGATCAGCTTTTACCCCGGGATCGCTCTGCTGCTGACAATCGTGTCCATCAACCTCGTTGGAGACCAGTTGCGCGACGTACTCAATCCCCGGCTGAAGCGATGACAGTTACATTGGAAGTGCGCAACCTACGCACGCATTTCTTCACCCGGGCGGGCACCGTCAAGGCAGTAGACGATATATCCTTCAAGGTGGAGAGCGGCGAGGTTTTGGGGTTGGTGGGCGAATCCGGGTCTGGCAAGTCCGTCACCGGCTTTTCCATCATCGGCTTGGTCGATCCACCCGGACGATTGGCCGGTGGATCCATCCTGTATCAAGGCAGGGATCTGGCAAATATATCCGAAGAGGAAATGCGGTCGCTGCGTGGCAACCGCATCGCCATGATCTTCCAAGACCCGATGATGACGCTCAATCCGGTCCTGCGCATTGATACCCAGATGATCGAAGCTGTGCGGGCTCACACCACAGCCTCCCACGCCGAGGCCTGGGTCCGCTCCCGCGACGCGCTCGGCATGGTCGGTATTCCGAGCCCGGAGGAACGGTTGCGATCCTATCCGCACCAGTTCTCTGGGGGCATGCGCCAACGGGTGGCGATCGCCATTGCGCTGCTACATAACCCCGACCTGCTCATTGCGGACGAACCGACAACCGCCCTTGATGTTACGATTCAGGCGCAGATTCTGGCCGAAGTGCAGAAACTCGCAACCGAGCATGGTACGGCGCTGATCTGGATCACACATGATCTGTCGGTGGTCTCCGGCCTCGCGGACCGAATTGCGGTGATGTACGCCGGCCGCATTGTGGAGGCCGGAGAAGCTTCATCGGTTCTCGACCACCCTGTACACCCCTACACACATGGGCTGATCGGTAGTGTCCCGAGCCGCAATAAGAAAGGGGAGAGGCTCAGGCAGGTGCCAGGCATGACACCCAGCATGCTGAACCTGGGGGCCGGTTGTACGTTCCGCACTCGCTGTGCGCGGGCCACGTCGGTGTGCGAGCAGGACCCACCCGAATCGTTGATTCCACCTGAGCGGGTTGTGCGGTGCTTCCATCCGCTGCAGGGCGCCGAACCATGAGCGAGCCAATCATCGAACTCCGCGGCATCTCGAAGCGCTTTGGTCCCAGCTATGACGTCGCCGCCCGGGTGGCGCGGAGCATGGCCGCTCGCTTCGGCTCGCCACCACGTAATGAAACCGTCCGCGCCGTTGATGCGGTCGACCTTACGGTGATGCGCGGAGAGGTGGTGGGCTTGGTCGGAGAGTCCGGCTGCGGCAAGTCTACCATTGGACGGATGGTCGCCGGGATTATGCCACCGACCGAAGGGCAGGTTCTGTTCAAGGGCAAGAATGTCGCCTCCTTGGCTCCGGATCAGGCAAAAGATGCCAAGCTTAAGGTCCAGATGATTTTTCAGGACCCCTATGCGTCCTTGAATCCACGGATGCGGGTCGAAGATATCGTCGGGGAAGCCCCGCGCTATCATGGGTTGATACCTAAGGGCGGCGGTGATGATTACCTCGACGCCCAGCTTCGACGAGCTGGGCTAGACCCGGCCTTCAAGCGTCGTTACCCGCACCAGTTTTCAGGCGGTCAGCGCCAACGCATCGGCATCGCTCGTGCCTTGGCCGTGCAGCCGGAGTTTCTGGTGTGCGATGAGGCCGTGGCTGCCCTGGACGTCTCGATCCAAGCGCAGATCTTGAACCTGTTCATGGATCTGCGGCGCGACCTGGACCTGACTTATTTGTTCATCAGTCACGACTTGGGTGTCGTCGAGCATTTGTCTGATCGGGTGCTGATCATGTATCTCGGCCGCGTCGTCGAGTCGGCATCGGCAACGGAAATTTTCTCCCGTCCGAATCACCCCTACACCCAGGCCCTGTTGGCGGAGATACCCAGGATCGAGGCTCGTAAACGCCGGTTTACCGCGATCAAGGGTGAAATCCCGAGTCCGTTGAATCCACCTGCCGGTTGCCATTTCCATCCGCGTTGCCCGCATGCGATACCGCGTTGTTCGCAAGAGGCCCCGGTGTTGAAGGAAATCGCGCCTGGGCGTCGGAGTGCGTGTCACCTGAACGATTAAGGGTAGGGCAAGATTCCGTTTCGGGAAAGCTGCTTTACCTCATCGCAGTCAGCCGTTACGCGGCGCCGATCGCCGAACCTCAATTCGGGAGGTGAGATGTCGCTGGCCAGTGCCTGTCGTCAATTGAGCCAACAAGGGGTCAGCGACCATGAGGAGACGCCTATGGGTCTATGTTTCGGGCGGTTGGTCTTAAGATATCGTGTGCGGATGCCGCGGAACCGCTTTAATCAGCAAGCGAAATTCTCGATCAGCTGGCACGCCTGATTCGGCGCTTTATCGTATGTTCTGGGTTTTTTTCGGGGCGGGACCACGGCAACCGTCGCCGCCGGTAGCTCGATAGCGCGCGGGGCTGCGTCGTAAGCCATATCTAATGGAAACGTCTCAGCTTCCATCCCGGGCACCAGAGCATCCACGACGGAGAGGTTGTGGGCCGGCCCGGCGGTCAGAAGGATCGTCAGAAGATTACCCAGACCACCCTTGCTGCCCTGTCCAATGCCATTCGCTTTGTCGTGCGATTATAGCACGGTATGCCCCGGGCGCGGGCGAGATTATCCCTGCTTTCATCGCCCGACAGGGCGCCGGCCTAACCCCCTGCCGCTGCCGCTGCACAACAGCCGCGGACCGAGGGGCGTGATGCCCCCGATCGCAGCCCTCTTACCGTTACAGGTCCAACCGATAGAAGGAAGACGCCGTACCGCAGAACAGGTCGGCCTTTTCCGATGCACTGGCGCCTCGGGCCAAAATCTTACAAGCATTCCAGAAGGCCGCATAGCCGTAGGAGCCCTTGTCGACTGGGAAATTGCTTTCAAACATGCAGCGAGAAGCTCCGAACGCCTCAATGCACGTCTCTACATAAGGCTTCCACGCAGCCGCCAGATCCGCGGAACTCGGCGGGTCCGCCTTCTCATGGAAATCCCAGCCATTGATCCGCATCGCCATGCCGCCGAGTTTCACGACGACATTGGGGCAGGCCGAGAGCGCCTTGATGGAGGCGGACCAGTTGGCAAATACCTCCTGCCGCTTGCCGGCGTAGCTGCCGATCGCCAGCGGCCCCCCGATATGGTTCAGGCAGATGCCGGTGCCGGGAAACGCCTGTGCGAGCGCGGTCACGTCGCCGATTTGCGGGTGATACAGCCAGGCGTCGAAGGTCAGGTTCAACGGTGCCAGGCAGGCAAATCCTTCCCGGAACGTCTTGTCGAACATCAGTCCCGGCGGCGGGGTATAGGCTGGGTTCATCAGGGTAGGGTCGGGGTCATAGGCGGTGATGTGGCGAATGCCGCGGAAATGCCCGCCACCGGCGCGGATATGCGCTTCGAGCACAGCAGCGGAATGAGCCCCATTGCGCAGATCGACGTGGCCCACGATGCCGGCGTTCACCTTCGTCGCGCCATAGCCGCCGCTGGCGCTCATGGCCGCGACACCGTTCACGAACTCGGTTTCGCCGACCGGACGGAATTCCTCCGGACCCGTGGCACGATGCATCGAGCGGCATTGAACGAACACGGTGCCGACGATGTTGTGCCCCGCATTGGTATCGGCCAACAAATCGTCCAGCATGTAGCCCCAGCCTGGGCGGTCCCACAGATGGTGGTGCGGATCGACGATCGGCAACCCGGGTTCCAGGATGGTCTCGGTCCGCCGTGCAAGCCAGTCGTCGCGGACTGGAATGTAGGGGCTGTGACCGGCTTGGGTTGTGGTGCTCATGGCGGTGGTTTCCTCCGTTCTTCGATCCCCATGCTAGACCGATTTCGAGCCGGCGCGAATCCTCGGAGACCGGAAAAAGTCCGGGAAACGCCCGGATGCGACTGTAAGGGCGGGCTCCACCATCAGCGTGACCAATCACTCCATACCCATGGCATGGGCACAGCGGAAATAGACGACCAACGCCGCGATGAACCAGCCGAACGGCCGAAGGACTTCGCCATAAACCGGTCGATCCTCTCCACCGCCGGGAAGCAAGAGTAGCGCTTGCTCCAGACCTTGATGAGCGATCCATTCAGCCTGATAGGTTGATCGCGAGTGGCGTGACCGGGCCGGGTGGCCCGGCAGTTACGTTACGTGTTCCGTTCAGTCCCTTCGATCGATCAAGGCACTGATTGATCCGCCATCGCCCAGGCGCGCCCGCCATGCTGGAGCCAGGAGGTCGAGGCGGCGTGGTCAGTCTGGCTCCTTCCAGCATAATACGCTGCTTTGGCGGGAGTTAAGCCCCGCACACAGAATTGCGAACAGGCTCACCAATGCGGATCCCTCGCAATGCTCGCCCCAATTTCCATGGCGGTGCGGCTACGCTATCAAGCTTTGGGAACCACGCCACCAAGACCGCTTGCCTTTCCCCCTGGTCCTGACGCCCACCCTGGGGCACATTCGTCCGCCAGCCGAACCGCGGAAGGAAGCCTCACCCATGGCCAAGGTCATCATCAGTTGCGCCGTCACCGGCGCCATCCACACGCCCAGCATGTCGGACTACCTGCCAATCACGCCGGAGGAAATCGCACGGTCCTCGATCGAGGCCGCGGAGGCCGGGGCCGCCATCATCCATCTGCACGCCCGCAATCCCGTCGATGGCTCCCCCACGCCGGACCCGGCGGTGTTCATGCAGTTCCTGCCCCGGATCAAGCAGAACACCGACGCGGTCATCAACGTCACCACCGGCGGCGGCCTGACCATGACCCTGGAGGAACGGCTTGCCGCACCGCTGGTCGCCAGCCCGGAAATGTGCAGCCTCAACATGGGCAGCATGAACTTCAACATCTCCCGTGCCGGTGATCGGATCACCAACTGGAAGTTCCCGTGGGAGAAGCCGTACCTCGACAACACGGACAACTTCATCTTCCGTAACACCTTCAAGGACATCGAAGGCATCGTCGAAAAGCTCGGCAAGGGCCACGGCACACGCTTCGAGTTCGAGTGCTACGACATCGGCCATCTCTACAACCTGGCCTATATGCTGGACCGCAAGGTGGTGGAGCCGCCGCTGTTCGTGCAGTCCATCTTCGGCATCCTGGGCGGCATTGGCGCCGAACCGCGCAACCTGCTGTTCGCCAAGGAAACCGCCGACCGGCTGTTCGGTGACCAGTATGTATGGTCCGTGCTCGCCGCCGGGCGCCACCAGATGGCGTTCACCACCATGGCCGGCATCAATGGCGGCAATGTCCGAGTCGGTCTGGAAGACAGCCTGTATATCGGTAAGGGCCAGCTCGCGAAGTCCAACGCCGAGCAGGTGGCGAAAATCCGCCGGATCCTGGAAGACCTGAGCATGGAGATCGCCACGCCGGCCGAAGCGCGTGAAATCCTGAAGCTGAAAGGCGGGGATCGCGTCGGTTTCTGAACCGCGGGGACAGGTCGGGTTCTGAA
>CAMBXJ010000149.1 GCA_945871455.1 Asaia bogorensis | reverse complement strand
GACGCAAGCGGCGGTGCGGTGTTTCGCTCTCTCCCATGTTTCCGCACATTGCCTTCGATCTGACACCTTGCCCCGGATCGCGGAATGCATGATATGCAGCAGCGGGAGATCGGTGGCGGACGGGTGCCTTGTCTACCCTGGTCAGATCCGGAAGGAAGCAGCCGCGGCGAGTTACGCCTGGGTCGTTCGCTGGTCTCCCACCCCGTTGATGCAGATAACCGCCGCCGCGGCGGCGAAAGACCGCCCGCATGTCCGGCCTGTTTCAGGACGACCCGCTGAACGACGATCCCCCGCCTCCGCCGCCCGATGGGCCGGGGCTTTTCGGCGAATCGCTGCCTCAAAGCGTGGCCGAACCGGTGCAGGCCACGCCGTATCGGGTGCTGGCGCGGAAATATCGCCCCACCACGTTCGATGACCTGATCGGGCAGGAGGCGATGGTGCGCATCCTGCGCAACGCCTTCGCCACCGGGCGGGTCGCGCACGCGTTCATGCTGACCGGGGTGCGCGGGGTCGGTAAGACCACCACCGCACGCATCATCGCCCGTGCCCTGAACTGCGCCGGGCCGGATGGATCGGGGGGGCCGACAGCGGATCCTTGCGGCGTCTGCGCCAACTGCACAGGCATCCTGGCCGACCGTCATCCCGACGTCGTGGAAATGGACGCGGCTAGCCGCACCGGCGTCGACGATGTCCGCGAGATCATCGAGGCGACGCGTTTCCGCCCCATGCAGGCGCGCACCAAGGTCTTCGTCATCGACGAGGTCCATATGCTGTCCCGCAACGCCTTCAACGCGTTGTTGAAGACGCTGGAGGAGCCTCCGCCGCACGTGAAATTCGTGTTCGCGACGACAGAACTTCGCAAAGTCCCGATCACCGTGCTGTCGCGCTGCCAGCGGTTCGACCTGCGCCGGGTGCGGGTTGCCGAACTGCACCAGCATTTCGCCCGCATCGCCGCCAAGGAAGGCGTCACCATCGCGCCCGCAGCACTGGACCTGATCGCGCGGGCGGCGGATGGCTCGGTGCGCGATGGGCTTTCCATGCTCGATCAGGCGATCGCCCAGGCGGAAGGTCTGATCACCGTCGAGCAGGTCGCCGACATGCTGGGTCTGTCGGACCGTGACGCGGTGTTCGATCTGCTGGAAGCGGTAATGGGCGGCAAACCGGCCGCCGCGCTGGCGGTTACCGACCGCGCGCATGAGCGCGGGGCCGATCTCGGGACCATGCTGCAGGACCTGTTGGAACTGCTGCACACGGTCACGCGGCTAAAATCGATCCCCGGCTTGCGGGACAGCCAGGAACTGCCGGAAGCCGAACGGACTCGCGGCGCGGCGTTCGCCGACCGGTTGAGCGTGCCGGCATTGGCACGCGCGTGGCAGATGCTGCTGAAGGGTGTGGGCGAGGTGGAGGCCGCGCCCGACCGGCGCGCGGCGGCCGAGATGGTGCTGATCCGGATGTGCCATGTGTCTGACCTGCCGACACCGGCCGATCTGATCCGCCGGATCTCCGCGGGGGGGAGTGTCGCGGGTGTGGCGCCTGCTGCCGGTGGGGGGTCAGGGGGAACCTCTGGCGGAGGTTCGAACGGGCTTTCGAGTGGGGCCGCCATTGGAGCCGTCATTGGAGCCGCAATTGGAGCCGGCAGTGCGGTTCCGACTGGTGTTTCGACTGGGGCGCCTGCGGAGGCGTCCATGCGAGCTGTCAATGTCGACGCGCCTGCTGGCATGACGCCGGGTGGCCTGACGCACGGTGGCATGACGCACGGTGGTATAGCGCACGGAGGTGTGGCGCACGGTGGTGTGTTGCACGGGGGCGGCGCCCGCGCGGTGGCGGGCGGCGCTCCGATGATGGCCACTGCCGAACCGGTCGCGACACCGGCGCCGGCCGCGCCGCAATTGGCGAATTTCCGTGATGTCGTGGCCCTGGCAGGCACGCGCCGAGAGGCGATGCTGCACGCGCATCTGCTGCATTCAACCCATCTGGTCCGCTTCGCTCCGCCGGTCATCGAACTGCGCACCGAACCGGATGCGCCGCGTGACCTGGCCGCGCGCCTGGCCGCGATGCTGACCGAGGCGACGGGCACCCGCTGGACCATCGCGCTTTCGGCGGCCGGGGGGGACGCGACATTGGCCGATCAGGGCAATGCCGCCGACAGTGCCCGCAAAACCGCCGCCGCCGACCATCCGCTGGTACGCGCGATCATGGAGGCATTCCCGGGCGCCCGGATCGACACGGTGCATGACAGCAGGGTGGATGCCTACGGTCTTATGCACGCGCCCGCCGCCTCGATCGGATCGATGCACGCGCCTGACGTCGGGATGTCCCTGACCGAAGACACCGACATGGCCCTGATGCCTGATTTCGCGCCCATCGACGCCGAACTCGTCGACGGCGAATTCGACGACGAATCCTCATCTCCGTGGGAGTCCGACGCATGAAGAACCTGGCCGGTCTGATGAAGCAGGCCCAGCAGATGCAATCGAAGATGGAGGAGATGCAGACCGCGCTCCAGGCGATGGAACTGGTCGGGGAAGCCGGGGCCGGGCTGGTCCGCATTACCATGAATGGCAAGGGCGAGATGCGGGGCATCCGCATCGACCCCAAGATCGTCGATCCGGCGGATACCGAAATGCTGCAGGATCTGATCCTGGCGGCGCATCGCGATGCCAAGGCGAAGATGGAGGCCGCGGCGGCAGCCGAGATGCAGAAAGTCACCGGCGGCATGCAATTGCCGGCCGGGTTGAAGCTGCCGTTCTGATGGCGCCCTGGTCCGCGTCCCCCCGGTCCGTGCCCCTCTGGCCCCTTTCCCTCTGGCCCGTTTCCCTCTGGCCCGTTTCCCTCTGGCCCGTTTCCCTCTGGCCCCTTTCCCTCTGGCCCCTTTCCCCCTGGCCCCTTTCCCCCCGGCCTATGTCCCCGTGGCCTATGTCCCTCTGGCCTATGCGCGCCAGCTAGGATCGGGTCGGTGGGCGGGCCGGAGATCGAAGCACTGATCGCCCTGCTGGCAAAATTGCCCGGCCTGGGGCCGCGCAGTGCCAGGCGAGCAGCGTTGCGCATGCTGCAACAGCCGGAAGCGCGCATGTTGCCGCTGGCCGCCGCCCTGGCCCGCGCCGCCGAGGCGGTAAAGCCCTGCGCCGATTGCGGCAATCTCGACAGTTGCGACCCATGCTCGATCTGCACCGATCCACGCCGGGACCGCTCGGTCGTCTGCGTGGTGGAGGGGGTCGGCGACCTATGGGCGCTGGAACGGGCGCGCGTGCATCCCGGCCTTTATCACGTGCTGGGGGGCACCTTGTCGGCCTTGTCCGGGATCGGCCCAGAGGACCTGAACCTAACCCCGCTTCTGTCGCGCATCGCCGAAGGTGGGGTGTCCGAGGTGATTCTGGCGCTGAGCGCCACAGTCGATGGCGCGACCACGTCGCACTGGCTGATGGACCGGTTGCGCCCGTTCCATGTGGAGGTGTCCAGCCTGGCGCAGGGCGTGCCGATGGGCGGCGCGCTGGACCTACTGGACGACGGTACCCTGGCCACCGCATTGCGGGCCAGGCGTCGGCTGTAAAGCCGCGGGGCCAGGCGTCGGCTGTAAAGCCGCGGGGCAAGGCCTCGCCTGTAAAGCCGCGGGGCAAGGCCTCGCCTGTAAAGGCTCGGGGCAAGGCCTCCCCTGTAAAGCCGCGTGGCCATACGGCGTTCAGCGTCCCTGGCTGGCCTCAAAGCGCTGGCGGAGTTTGCCCAGATTCTCGTTCCAGAAACCGGTATCCATCCGCAGGGCGGCGCTCAGGTTGGCGGGGTTGCCGGGCGACAACGCCAAAATCTCCGGCGCCAGGCCATCGTTGATTCCCTTGGCCAGGCCGGTCTCGCCGCTGAGGCGCAGCATTTTTGCCGAGATCGCCGGCGTGCCCATGAAATAAAGCAATTGCTGGGCCAGGCGCAGGTTGGTGCTGCCTTTCAGCACGGCCCAGCTATGGACCTCATACAGGCTGGCGGCCCATTGGATGCCAAAATTGCGCTTGTCTTGCCGGCTGGCCGTCACGATCCGCCCGCTGGGGGCGCTGGTCATCAGCACGTCGCCAGAGCCCAGGATGCGCGCCGCCTCCGCGTCGTTCTGCCACCAGACGATATAGGGACGAAGCTGGTCCAGCTTGCGGAAGGCCCGATCCACGCCATCCGATGTCGCCAGGGTCTTGTAGATATCTCCGGGGGAGACATTGTCCGCCAGCAGCGCGATCTCCAGATTGCCGCGAACGCCCTGGCGCAGGCCGCGCTTGCCGGGATATTTCGCGACGTCCCAGAAGTCCGCCCAGGTCGGCGTGGCCGGGAATTTGTCCCGATCCCAGGCAAGGACGACATTGGCGAAGAAAGCGCCCAGGCCGCAATCGTTGCCGACCGCCTGCGGAAGATAATGGTCCTTGCCGCCAACGGCGGGCCAGTCGAGCTTCTCGAACAGACCCTCCGCGCAGCCGACCGCGAGTTCGCCAGGATCCACCTGCACCATATCCCATGTCGGGTCGCCGGCTTTCACGCGGCCGCGCAACGCATCCAGCCCGCCTTCCCAACTGTCCTTCTGCACTGGAATGTCCGTTACCGCCGTGAACGGTTGCAGATACACCTCCTGCAACGCAGGCAGCAGCGCTTCGCCGCGCGCAACGACAGTCAGGCCGTGCGCCGTCGTCGCAATACTCTGCACGGCAAACAGTGCCACGGCGGCCATAAGCGTGCGAGCATACATGAATGGTCTGATCCGGCTTTCTTTGTCGGGCCGGACGCTACAATCCGCAGCCTCTCCCGGCAACGACCCGACTGAAAAAACCGGCCCCTCGAATGCGGTTAACCGCTGGGTTCGGCTTTCATCCGCCCAGGATCATCCCGGCGGCCAGCCCGGCGTCCGCGGCCGAGACCTTTCGTCCGCCATCCGCGCGTGCGCGATGCACCTCGATGAAGCCGCCCTGGCCGTGAATGACCGCGCTGTTGCCATTCATGGCCACGACCTCCCCCTGCTTCTTGCCCTTCACCTCGGAGAAGGTGCGGGCAATCCGCTTGGTCGCCTCGAACAGGAACAGCTTCTTGCCTTCGTGCGTGGTCCAGGCGCCCGGGGCGGGGTTGCAGCCGCGGATCAGGTTGTAGGTCAGGTCGACATGGGTCGCCCAGGAAATGTGCGACTCGGCATCCCTGATGATGCCTTCATAGCCGGCGTTGGGTTCGTATTGCGCCAATGCCGGGGCCTTGCCGGCCACGACCATATCCGCGACCTCCACCAGGGCGGCGACGCCCATGGGAAAGATTTTGCCGAAATAGAGCGAACCCAGCGTGTCCTCCGGCTCGATCGGCACCGAGCGCATAAGGATGACCGGGCCTTCGTCCAACCCATCGGTCGGGCGAAAGATCGAGAATCCGGTCTCCTTCCGCCCGAGGATGATCGACCAACTCATCGACGAGGCGCCGCGGTGCAGCGGCAGCAGGCTGGGGTGGAACTGGATGGTGCCGAATTTCGGGATGTTGCAGAAATCCTGGGGCACGAATTGGGTGACATAGGCCATGACACCGACTTCGACCTTCGCTTCCCGCAATGCATCCAGGGCGGCCGGATCGGTCAGGCTGGGGAATTGATGCACCGGGATGCCATGCGCTTCCCCAGCCAGGCGCAGCGGGTCGGGGCGGCCTTTTTCAGGGGCGCAGAACACGGCGGCGACGTCGTCTCCGCGTGACAAAAAGGCTTCCAGGGCGGCCTTGCCGAAATCCTGCTGGCCGATGAGGGCAATCCGCATTGGGTGACTCCCGTTTCGTTGGACAGTTTGGGGGCCGCTTTGATGGGCCGGTTATCCTGACCGTGATCTTTGGATGGGAATGGTGGCGCTGTCGAGGGTGTGGGTTGGCGAGGCCGCTGTTTCATGCTGTCGATCGCGCAGTCGTGCCACTCCAGGAGGTCCCCATGCCGCCATCGCTTGTCCGTCGTCTCCTGCTCGGTTTCGGCCTGCTGGTTCTGCCCGTATCCGGGTGGGCCCAACAGCCAGCCCCGCACCCGTTCGATCCTGTTGGGCGGTGGCGGTTCTTCCACACCGACGGCAAGCCGTTCAATGCGCGCCTGATGCCTGACCAGTCGGCAACCACCGATTTTGGCGGCGGCGAGCGCGGCATCTGGCGCTGGGAAGGGCAGGCGGTGCGGGTGATCTACACCGATGGGTGGGATGACCTGCTGTCATTGGCGCCAAACGGGGGCTACGTAAAAGCAGGGTGGGCACCAAACGCCGATCGGTGTTCGGCGCCGTCCAACCGGGCGGCGGCGGAGAAGCTGTCGGGGGACCCAGGGCCGGGGCTTTGAAGGGCGCGGCTTCCGCCCCATCAGCGCCGGTTTAGTGACACCAGACAGAAGAAATTTCTCTCATCCTGGAAAAACCATGGGGAGCGACGCGGCCGAGTACGAATGGCAAGGCTGTTGGATCACGCAATATCCCCGGGCAATGCCGACCGGGACGCCCCCTTGCCGGCCTTCCTTTGGCTCTGAACCTCGATCTGTTGGCCCGCGAGACCTCGACGATCCAGCGGGCTCCCGCCCTTCCGGACGCGCCACGCTGTTCCCCCTGCCGTTGGAGCATGGGCGGTCGGCGGACACACCCCGCGGCAGGCTTCCGCCGACGCTCCATATCGGTTTTTCGCGATGTGATGCCAACCGGCCGAAACAATGACCGATAGAAGGCCCTCACCGTGATGGCCGAGCAGGACCCGGCCACCTACCGCTCGGGCTATGCCAGCGGCAGTCCCAACAACTCCGCCGCCGCGTCGGCGAACACCTGACACCCCAGCACCAGATCCGCATCCGCCGTATTCTCTGAGTAATGATGGCTGATCCCACGGATGCTCGGTACGAACATCATCGCCGACGGCATCCGTTCCGCCAGCACCTGCGCATCATGTCCCGCCCCGCTCGGCATGCTCTGATGCAGTCCAGGCGCGTGCCGCTCCGCCGAACGATCCAGCGCCGCCTGGAACCCGGCATCCATCTGTTGCGGCACGGAACGGCTGCGATCGACGATGGTGACCCGGCACGGCCCCTTGTTGGCCTCCTCCACCAGCGCTTCAACTTCCTGCTGCAACCGCGCCAGCATCGCTGGATCGGTGTCGCGGAACTGGAACAGCATCTCCGCCCGCCCTGGCACGATGCTGGGCGCGCCCGGATCCAGCGTGATCCGCCCGGTGGTCCAAACCGTCCGAGGCCCGACAATCGCCGGAAACCGGGCATTGATGGCGGCCGCCAGGCTGACCAGGGCCACACCGGCATCCTTGCGCACCGCCATGCGCGTGGTGCCGGCGTGGTTCTGCTCACCCTCGAACTCGATGCGGAACCGGTGGCTGCCCACGATCGCGGTCACCACGCCGATGCGCAGCCCCTTGTCCTCCAACTCGGCGCCCTGCTCGATATGCGCCTCCATGAAGCCGCGATATCGCGCGGGATCCATTTGGGCCCTCGGCCGACCGGCAAAACCGGCCCGTTCCAAGGCCACGCGCAATGGCGTGCCGTCGGCGCGGAAAGTGCAGCGATCGATCTCCTCCTCCGGCAGCAGGCCACAGAAAGAGCGTGATCCGATGAACGAGCCGAAATGCCCTTCCTCGTCGCACCAGGCGGCGACATCGATGCCCTGGCCCAGCGCGCGAGCGACTTCCAGGCCGAACACCACCCCCATCGCACCATCCAGCCAGCCGGAATGGTCCTGGGTTTCCAGATGGCTGCCCATCAGCAGTTTCCGCCCCGGCGCTCGGCAGCGGCCGATGACATTCCCGATACCGTCGATCTCGGCGGTCAAGCCGGCCTCCGTCAGGCGTTCGACCAGCCAGTGGCGGGATCGGACATCGTCCGGCGACAGGGTTGGCCGATGCACGCCGGTCTTGTAAGTGCCGATCTCGCGCAGGGCGTAAAGGTCTCGCAACAGTCTCTGGCCGTCGATTTTTGGCATGGGATGGCTCCATCAGCGGATGGTGCAGTGCAGCACGACGATCGAGCGGCGTCCAGGAGCGATGAGGACGGATTACGGGAAGCGAAATCGGCCGGGATCATCTGGATGGTAACGGTTTGTTAAGCGGACCTAGGCAAAACTTAGCGGAGCAATCGGGGGCATTGATCCGGATAACAGGACGAGTCATCCGTGAAATCAGGGCTTGGTCTGTCATATAACTGTCATCAAATTGCAATATGCACGACATATGTCGCGCCTAGTTTCCGCCGGCGCCGCTGTAGGGCGACTCCGAGGAGGATATTGCATGAGGTTCGCGACAACCGCACTGGTCATCGGCCTGACCGGATTCATTGGTGCCGCGCAGGCACAGCAGGTGACGGGGGCAGGTGCGACCTTCCCGGCCCCGGTCTACGCGAAATGGGGCGAGGCGGCCAAGGCCTCGGCCGGGCTGGAACTGAACTATCAGGCGATCGGCTCCGGCGGCGGAATGAACCAGATCACCAACCGCACGGTGGATTTCGGGGCGTCCGACGCGCCGATGGACCCGGCGAAGATGGAAGCGGCGAAGCTGTTGCAGTTCCCGTCGGTGATGGGCGCGGTGGTTATCATCGTGAACCTGCCGGGCGTGGCGACCAACCAGTTGAAGATCGACGGCCCGATGCTGGCTGAGATCTACCACGGCAAGATCAACAAGTGGAACGACCCGAAGATCGTCGAGATGAACCGGGGCGTGAATCTGCCGAACCGCGCGATCGCGCCGGTCTACCGCGCCGATGGCTCTGGCACGACCTTCGTGTATGCTTCCTACCTGTCCGCGGTGGACGAGACATGGAAGACCAAGGTCGGTGCCGCGACATCGGTGAAATGGCCGACCGGTGCCGGAGCTAAGGGCAATGACGGCGTGGCCGCCACGGTCCAGAACACGCAGGGCGCGATCGGCTATGTGGAATTTGCCTATGCCAAGCAGAACAAGCTGACGACCGCGCAACTGCG
>CAMBXJ010000148.1 GCA_945871455.1 Asaia bogorensis | reverse complement strand
CCGACGGCGACGGCCGAAACGATTCGCCCGGATGGCTGGCTTCACACGGGCGACATCGCGACGATGGACGACGATGGTTACGCCACCATCGTCGATCGCAAGAAGGACCTGATCCTGACCGCCGGCTTCAATGTCTATCCAGCGGAACTCGAACGGGTCATCTGCATGCATCCGGCGGTCGCGCTCGCCGCCGTTGGTGCTATTCCCGATGAGGCAAAGGGAGAACTCGCGAAAGCCTATGTCATGCTCAAGCCAGGGGCCGAGGTGACGGCAGCGGAGCTGATCGCCCATTGCCGGGAACATCTGTCCGCCTACAAGGTTCCGCGCGCAGTGCAGTTCGTGGACTCGGTGCCGATGACGGCATCGGGCAAGATCATGCGCCGGATGCTGAAGGACATCGACGACGGGCTGCGCCCCGCCGCGTGAGGCGTGTTGTTGAGGATCACGAATTCGGTCAGCCTGCGCCAACGCCGATAAACGGGAGATACTATCATGGACCTTTGGCAACTCGACGCCACGGACTTGGCTCATCTCATACGCACGGGGCGCGCGTCCGCACGGGAGGCGGTGACCTCGGTGCTGTCGCGGGTAGACGCGGTGAACCCGAAGCTCAATGCCATCGTTCGGCGTCTGGACGAGGAGGCGCTGGCGGCGGCGGATGCGGCCGATGCCGCCCGTGCCCGGGGCGAGGCGTTGGGGCCGCTGCACGGCGTGCCGGTAACCACCAAGGTCAATGTCGACCAGAAGGGCCTGCCGAACGACAACGGCGTGCCAGCCTATCGCGACGTGATCGCGCAACACGACGCGCCGGTCGTCGCGAATCTCCGTTCGGCTGGTGCGATCATCATCGGGCGCACCAATACGCCCAGCTTTTCGATGCGGGCCTTCGCCAACAACGCGCTGCATGGGCGCACGCTGAACCCGCGCGATCCGGAGATCTCGCCCGGCGGGTCCAGCGGAGGGGCGGGCGCCTGTGCGATCAGCGGCATGGGGCCGATCGCGCATGGCAACGATATCGCGGGATCGGTGCGCATTCCCGCCTATTGCTGCGGCACCGTTGGGCTGCGGGTGTCCCTGGGCCGGGTCCCGGCGTTCAACCTGTCGGCCGCCTCGCCACGCCCGATCGGCGGGCAGTTGATGTCGGTCCAGGGGCCGCTGACACGCACGATCCGCGACTGCCGACTGGCGCTGGCGGCCATGGCGCGTGGCGACGATCGCGATACGCGCTGGGTGCCCGCGCCACTGGTTGGCGTCCCCCCGCTCCGGCCGATCCGGGTCGCGCTGGTGCCGGAGGTGCCCGGCGGATTCACCCATCCGGCCCAGTCGGAGGCGGTACGGACCGCGGGCCGGCACCTCGCAGCGGCCGGATACGCGGTCGATGAAATCTTGCCGCCGGACATCGAGGCGATCATCGCTTGCTGGCACGCGATCGGTGCCAATGATGTGTTCCGCGGGTTGGGTTCGGCGATCGAAGAACATGGCGACGCGGATACCATCGCCTCCTATCGGGGATGGATGGCGACGTACCCGGCGACCGATGGCAACACGGCTTTGGATGCACTGCTCCAGCGGGACGGGCACTTGCAGCGCTGGCTGACCTTCATGCGAGAACACCCGCTGGTGATCATGCCCACGATGTGCGACCTGCCGCCGCCCCAGGATCAGGATCTGACCCTCGAAGGTCAGGCCCGCGTGCTGGATTCGCTGCGCGCCGGATTGGTCGCCGCGCTTCTCGGACTGCCCGCGTTGCAGGTGCCGGTTGGCTCACAGGGCGTGCTGCGCACCGGCGTGCAGATCATGGCCCCCCGGTTCCGCGAGGACCTGACGTTGGACGCGGGTGAGGTGATCGAGGCCGCCGAAGGCATCGTGGTGCCGATTGATCCGGCGTGGTGAGGCTGGCCGCGAATTGGCGAATTCGCGCCGCCAACTAGCCTGGAACGATCAGCCCGCCCTATCCCAGCAATAGCCCCACCATGCCCGAGACCCAGATTCCTTGAACCAACCGACCAGAGGAGGTCCCCATGGGTGACGGCGGCGGCGCTGATCGCCCATTGCCGGGAACACCTGGCGGCCTACAAGGTCCCACGCGCCATCCAGTTCGTGCACGCGGTGCCGATGACGGCATCGGGCAAGATAATGCGCCGGATGCTGAAGGACATCGACGACGGCGTGCGTCCGGATCCCGCCTGATGCGGCTCAGGGGCTTGAACCCCAAGCCGGCGAAGGTGGAACCACGCAATCTGTTACAAGGGCGCGTGGTGTCATGGACCAGACTATCGATAGGCCCCGATCGCCTGAACATCCCGTTGGGGTGCCAGCGTCTCGCCCCCTGCCAGCGCCGTCGTCCACAGATTCTCCAGCAGCATATGCGGCCCCAACGCGGCCAGATCGACGCAGCCCAATTGCCCCAGGGTCAGGTCGATCTCGCGTTGCAGGATGGAGATCGCCTTCTTAACGCCATCAGTCCCACCGGCGACCGCGCCATACAGGGTGGCACGTCCGGTCATGACGAAATTCGCCCCCAGGCAGCGCGCGACCACGGCGTCGGAGCCTCGGCGGACCCCGCTATCCAGCGCCAGGACCATATCCGGGCCGACCACGGCGCGGATTTGCGGCAGCACATCCAGGGGCGACGGCGCCAGATCCAACTGCCGCCCGCCATGATTGGACACGATAATCCCATCGATACCCATTCCCGCCGCGATCCGCGCGTCGTCCGGATGCAGCAGCCCCTTCACCATCAGATTGTGCGGCCAGAGGCGGCGGATCGCCTCCAGATCCTGCCAGGTCTGGCTGGCATCCGGGGTCTGGGTGGCGAACATGTCGGAGACCTGATCGGCACTGGCTCCGGCCGGGGCATAGGGCGCCCAGTTGCCCATCACCGGAATGCCGTGGCGCAGATAGTGCAACAGCCAGCTTGGATGCAGCAGAGACTCCAGGATCGTGCCGATCCCCAGCCGCAGCGGGCGGCCGAAGCCGTTGCGGCGGTTGCGTTCGCGGTTGGAGGATACCGGCACGTCCGCCGTCACCACGATCGTCCGCACGCCGCAATCCCCGGCGCGGCGGACCAGGTCGGCGGCGATGGATCGGTCTTTTGCGCCGTAGATCTGATACCAAAGATTGTCCGGCGCCACCTTGGCGGCCTGCTCCATGGAGGTGTTGGCGGCTCCCGACATCAGATAGGGGATGTTCATGGAAGCGGCGGCGCGCGCCAGATGCATCTCCGCGTCCGGGTAGAAGCCGCCCGCCAGCCCGGTGGGGGCAATGCCGAGCGGTGAGGCGTAGGTGCGGCCGAAGAGTTCGGTGCGCTGGTGGCGGGCGGAGGTGTTGACATAGTAGCGAGGGACCAGCCGGCGGCGACGGAACGCGGTCTCATTGGTGGCCAGACCGACTTCGTCTTCGACGCCGCCCTCGATAAAGTCGAACATGATGCGCGGTAGTCGGCGGCGCGCCATGCGGCGGAGATCGTCGATGTTGATGGCACGATCGAGGTTGCTCATGGTCCGGACATCCTCCCCTTGGTTCAAGCATTCTCCCGCATTGCGGCCCGCGCGCAAGCATGGCCCAAGGGAAGTTGCCCCGGGGGGGTGGCCAGGGGGAGTGGCCAGGGGAGTGGCCGGGGAAGAGAGCCGGGGATAGGATCGGCGTCCAACCGCGCGCGCAGGCCCCCAGCCCATGCCCATCCGCGAAACCGACCCCTGGCGATTGCAGTATTTCCAGGACATTCCCTGCCCGGAGGATGTCTGGATTTCCACCGAGGACCAGGATTCCTGGGCCTGGTTCCCCGCGCATCGCTGGATCTACGACAAGATGGCCGTTGCCCTGTCGCAGGGACTGCTGGCCGCGCCGCATGGCGTGATGCCGCCCGGTTTTCCAGTGTTCTCGAAGCCGATCACCAATCTGAGGGGCATGGGGACCGGCAGCCGGGTGATCGCCTCGGCCGAGGACTACGCCGAGGCCATGACCGCCGGGCATTTCTGGTGCACGTTGTTGGAAGGCCGCCATGTCAGCTCCGACGTCGCGCTGGTGGATGGGGTGGCACATTGGTGGCGCCACACGACCGGGGTGGCGGCCCCGGGCGGCACCTTCGATTACTGGCACATCCACGCGGAGGCCGACCCCGCGATCGAGGACTGGTGCGGCGCCTGGGCCAGGAAACATCTGTCCGGCTACACCGGGATGGCCAATTTCGAAACCATCGGCGGGCGCATCATCGAGGCGCATCTGCGTTTCGCCGATCAATGGCCGGATTTGTATGGCCTCGGCTGGGTGGAGGCGGTGATCGGCCTGCATGTCACCGGTGCCTGGCATTACCCGGATGGCGACCGGATAGACGGCTACAGCGTCGTGCTGTTCGGGCCGCACGGGCCGCGTTACCGACATCCCCCCACCGCGTTGGTGGCCGACATCAGCCGCATGCCGGGCGTGTCCAGCGTGCAGATCACCTTCCATGAGGATAAGGACCCGGCGCTGCACGCCATGCCGCCTGGCGGTTTCCGGCTGGCCATCGTGAATGCGACGTCGTTGGACGCCGGAACCGCGGCGCGCCAGCGTCTGGCGGAAGGACTGTTGGCTGGGTGAGGTCGTTGAGGGGTTGTTAACCAGTGCAATGCCATAGGGGGACTATGATGGGTGTCACTGTATATAGCGCATGACGGCATGGTGGGAGGGCACCGTCGCCGAATTCCAGCAATCTGACGACGATATTATCGTTGGGATGCTGACGACGCGGGCGATCCAGGCCCATCCGTCCAATTATGGGTCACAGCTCGACGCATGGCGCTCCCAGCTTCCGATACTGCGGGATGCGCTAGCACCCGGCGAGAAGCATTGGCGTTTGTTGATTGAGTACCCCCTGCTCCGTCTGGGCAAACGCATCGACTCCGTCCTGCTGACCGATCATGCCATTATTGTCTTGGAGTTTAAGGTCGGTGCAACCAGTCATAGCAACGCCGATCGGCGCCAGGTCGAAGATTACGCGCTAGATTTGGCCGACTTCCACGCTTGTAGCCGGCATCACCCTATAGTTCCGATCTTGGTCGCCACAGCGGCAAGTCCTGCTGAACCGCATTGGTGCTTGATATGGCATCATGTCACCCAAGTGTTCGATGCGAACGCGGTCTCGTTGGGGCCTCTGCTGAATGAGATAGTCGAGCGCATTCCTGCCTCAAACAAACCGCTGGGCCTGCGGACCTGGGCGGCAGCACCGTACCGTCCTGTGCCAACTATCGTCGATGCGGCCCGCTTACTGTATGGTCGCCATGGGGTCGGCGACATCGCCGCGGCACGTGCCGATGTCGGTAATTTGACCCGAACCACAGACGCTATCGCAAATGCGGTTGCCCAGGCGCGCCAGGCCCGTCAGCACCACGTCGTTTTCGTGACTGGTATCCCTGGCGCAGGCAAGACTCTTTGTGGACTAAATGCTGTCTTCGGCACCCAAGATGGGGCCGCATTCCTGACCGGCAACCTGCCTTTGGTTCATGTCATCCGTGCGGCCCTGGTCAGGGATGCACGTTCCCAGGGCCGAAGTACAAGAGTAGCCACACAGGAGACCGAAAGCGCTATCCAGCCATTGAACGGGTTCTTACACGACAATCATTCTCGGCTGGAGCCACCTCATGAACACGTCATCGTGTTCGACGAGGCACAACGCGCATGGGACGCCGATTATGGCGCCCGCAAATTTAAACATGCAGCCAGTGAAGCCGCAATGTTTCTGGATATCATGCATCGACACAAGGACTGGGCGGTTATTATCGCTCTCGTCGGGAGCGGCCAGGAAATCAATACCGGAGAGGCCGGGCTGGAAGCCTGGGGGGAAGCCCTTCAGGCGCGTCCGGATTGGCACATTTGGGCTCCGCCGAACGTTCTTGCCGCTACAGACATCCGCCAACGTCTGTTCGCCTCGGCACCGCCCACGCTTCGGCAGGACAACGCGTTACACTTAAATGTGCCCGTTCGGTCCATTCACTCCACCTCAGGCGCTCGATGGGTGGATGCAATACTCACTGGCAATCAAACTGAAGCTAAGGCGATTGCTAACGAGGCCGACGGGGTGCCATTCCGCCTCACACGATCCCTGTCGGCTATGCGCTCGGCGTTGCGAGATATGGCGCGCGGTAATCGGCGGGCAGGACTGGTCTGCAGCGCCGCCGCCAAACGCCTGAGAGCAGATGGCCTTCCACCAGGATTTCCGCACCTGGAAGCAGACACAGTCGCCGATTGGTTCTTGCAACAATGGCCAGACGTCCGAGCCTCAGATGCACTTGAAGTCCCCGCAACCCAGTTCGCCTGCCAGGGGCTTGAGCTCGACTATGTCGGCCTGTGCTGGGGGAACGATCTGATACGCCGAGCAAGGAATCAGGATTGGATTGCGCGGAATTTCGCTGGCACAAATTGGCAGGTTGCGAAGAAAGAATCCGTAATCGCTTATCGGGTGAACACATACCGCGTACTGCTAACCCGTGCTCGCTATACATCAGTCGTCTGGGTACCCAAGGGCGATCCGACCGATCGGACCCGCGAGCCAGCAATATTTGACGCCATTGCAGAATTCCTTTTGGCGTGTGGTATCTCACCTTTGGACGATACTCAGCCCAACCCAACGCCGACCAGCCACCCAATGTTGCTGCCATAAAGCCTATATTGTCATTTATGTCGAACCCGCATCAACACACGCACTCAACCTCGGACGACAAGTTGGTGGCCCAGACTTACGCAACGACGGTGGGAGCGAATACCCGCCGAACGATCGGAGAGCCGCACCTAAGAAGATCAATCGCATGGCTGACCATCGCCCTCCTCTTCCCGATCCAAGCCTCCGCGACAGACATCAAGATCGCCACCTGGAACCTGAACTGGCTGACCGTCCGCGAAACCGGCAGCCCGGGTTTGCCGCCCGACCTGCACACCCGCGCCCAGGCCGATTTCGACCGGCTGCGCGACTACGCCGCCGAACTCAATGCCGACGTTGTGGCGGTGCAGGAGGTGGACGGCTATGAGGCGATCCGTCGGGTCTTCCCCGCCGAACTCTACCACGTGGTCTTGAGCAAGGACCGCGTCACCCAGCGCGTCGGCATCGCGATCCGACGCGGCATCCGCTACGACCCACACCCAGACGTCCCCCTCGCCCCCGACCAGAACGCTCGGCTGCGCAGCGGCGTCGATGTCACGTTGAAGCTTGGGGCGCGGAGCCTCCGCCTGCTTGCGGTGCATCTGAAGCAGGGCTGCCAGAATCCCAAACTGGACCGTGCCCAAGGCAGCTACCAGGGCAGCAACCAGGGCAGCAACCAGGGAATGCCCCACGGCGTCCCCCCGGACATGCCCCAGGCCCGCGCCCAAGGCCGTGACTGCCAGACCCTGTTCGGCCAAGCCGCCCAGTTAGGCACCTGGATCGCCGATCGGACCGCCGCGGGGGACGCCTTTGTCATCCTCGGCGATTTCAACCGCTGGATGGACAAGCGCGATCCATTCATCGCTCAATTGCGCCAGGCGGCCCCTTTGGCACGCGCCACCGAGGGGTTTGCCAGCCCCTGTTGGGGCGCCGAGACATTCATCGACCACATCCTGGCCGGCGGTCCGGCACGGGATTGGATGCGGCCGGAGACCATGCTGGTCCTGAAATATCGGGAAACCGGCCCCGAGTGGAAAAGCCGCCTCTCCGACCATTGCCCGGTCTCGGTCCGCTTTGCGCTGCCCGATCGATAAGGCCGCCAGCACCCCACCGATCACCCCACCTCATTGGCCGGCACATCCGGCCACGGATAGATCCGGTGGCCGGTAAACGCATCCAGCCGGGTCAGCGCCGAACCGAACCGACCGCCCAGGGTGTCGGCGAGTTGCGCCTCGGCCGGCGGTTGATGCGGCCATTCCACCACGACCATGCAGCGAGGCCGATGCGTCGGGTTGCGCGGATGATCCTGCGTGCGATGCCCGAAGCGGATCCGGCGCGCGCCCAGCCGGCTCAGGCGGCCCATTTCGGCCGACAGCAATGCCGCGATGGCCCCGTCCTGGTCGATCGGCGCGTCGAAGCGCACCACCGAAATCCAGTCCGCATCCAGCCATTTGTCACCCGGCTCGGGCGCGATCAGACGCTGATCGTAGACGGTATGGGCCTTGTCGCGGCGCTTTTCCATCAGCGGGCCCATATACGGGTCGCGTCCCCGCATCCCCAGATAGCGCGGATTCTCGAACACCGAGCGATCGGCGATCTCATAGAGATCGAACAGGTTCATATCGCCGCCGAAAACGCGGTAGCAGGAGCAGGTCAGGAACCCGCACTGATACACGTCCGGCGCGTGACGATAGGCGTACCATTGCTCGAACGGCCCGATATCCGCCTCGGCCAGATCCAGTTCGGCGGTGTAGAGTAGCGGGGTCGCCATGCGTCGTTCCTCCCGTTGGGGCGGCGGACACCAATCCTGGAAAGGACCCAACCATGCCGCCCTCGCTTGCCAACCGTATCGCAGTGGTTACCGGCGCGTCACGTGGCATCGGCGCGGCCATCGCCATCGGCTTGGCGGACGCGGGGGCCGACGTCGCGGTGAACGACCGGGCGCGGTCGGCGGAGGCCGGGGCGGTGGTCGGGGCGGTGGTCGCCGCGATCCGAGCGCTGGGCCGACGGGCGATCGCGGTGGGGGCCGATGTCTCCGACGCGGCCGCGGGCGCGGCGAACATGCGACAGGTGGCGGCCGAACTGGGGCCGGCCGATATCCTGGTCAACAATGCCGGCATCGGACCGGTGCGCACCCTGGAGGAGATGACGGAGGCCGATTTCGACCAGACCATCGCCGTTAACCTGAGATCGACGTTTCTCCGCACCCAGGCCGTGCTGCCCGCCATGCGCGCGCGGGGCTGGGGACGGATCGTCAATATCTCCTCCGGCGCGGCGCGGCGCGTGGGGCGGGCGGGGTTGGCGTGCACCACAATGGCTCCATGGCCGGGATGGAGGGGCTGACGCGGTGCTACGCCGCGCGCCTGGTCAAGGAGGGCATCACGGTGAA
>CAMBXJ010000147.1 GCA_945871455.1 Asaia bogorensis | reverse complement strand
AGGCTTTGATAGCGCGGCAGGCCCTTTTCGGTGCTGATCTTCAGAGACTCGCCCAGGCGGGCGGCGGAGAAGTTGGATGCACCGATCTCCCGGATCTTGCCCTGCTTGATCAGGTCGGCATAAGCCGAAAGGGTTTCCTCGATCGCCGTGTCTGGATCATCCCGATGCGATTGATACAGATCGATGTAATCGGTCTTCAGCCGGCGCAGAGAGTCTTCCACCGCCTGCATCATATAGGCGCGTGACAGGCCCTTTTTGCTCGGCGCCATCTCGATGCCCAGCTTGGAGGCGATGATGACCTTGTCGCGGTTCCCGCGGGATTGGAGCCAGTTGCCGATGATGACTTCAGACTCGCCGCCGCTGTTGCCGGGATGCCAGCGGGAGTAGACGTCGGCGGTGTCGATGAAGTTGAAACCGCCACCGACGAACGCGTCCAGCAGGGCGAACGATGTCTTTTCATCCGCCGTCCACCCGAACACATTGCCGCCGAACGTGATCGGCACGACATGCAGCGACGATTGGCCAAGCCTGCGCTTTTCCATGCTGGAACCCCCTGGTTGCTATGATCTTCGCATGATGGACAGAAGCGCCATCACGCTCGCTTGGCGGGCCTTGGCCCGCCGGTCGAACGCACGATAGACGATATGGGCGCGGGTTCAAGCGCCCAGACCCCCAGACCCGGCCGCGGTCCCTGGCCGCCAGGCGTTCGGCTTGCCGGCATAGCTGCCCTGTGCGCATAATCCTGCCCCTGGGCAATAGTCAGAAGTTGTAGATTCAAACAACCAAACCGTCATCTTGCACGTAGCGGAGCTGTCAGTGAGCGAACCCCAAACGTCTCTCATCCAAGTCAATGGTTTCCAGACCCGCGTCTGGCGTAAGGGCACTGGCCCGAAGATTGGCTATCTGGCCGGATTTGGCGGCCTGCCGCGTTGGATGCCGTTCCTGGACGAACTCGCCAAGACCCGTACGGTCATCGTCCCGTCATTGCCCGGCTTTCCGGGCGGGGATCGCGGCCACACCGTCCTCGACTCCCATCTCGACTGGTTGCTTGCGGTGCGAGACCTGTTGGGTCAGGCCGATCTGGATGGGGCCGATCTGGCGGGCAGTTCGATCGGTGCGTCGATGGCCTTGGAGATGGCCGCGCTCTGGCCGATGACCGTGCGTCGTCTGGCGGTCATCGCGCCGTTTGGATTGTTCGATACGGAGACCCCGCCGACCGACCCCTGGGCGCAACGCGCCGATGCCGTGCCCGGTCTTCTGTGTGCCGACCCCGAGATATACAAGGGCATGAAGGCGGCGCCGGAAGGTGCAAACTCGATCGAGTGGCCGATCGAACAGGTGCGCGCGAGCGAAGCGGCCGCCCGGATATTCTGGCCGCTTGGAAACACGCGGATTGAGAAGCGATTGCCCCTGGTCAAATGTCCGACTCTGCTGCTGTGGGGCGGCGAGGACAAAATCATGCCCCGGACCTACGCCAACAAATTCGCGTCCGGTATCGCTGGCAAGACCGAGATCAAGGTAATCCCGGGCGCTGGGCATCTGGCGGAACTCGACCGCCCCGTCGAAGTCGCGGCGGCGATTGTCGCGTTCACGTCCTGACCGGTTCCGGAACGGGGGCGGGTACCTGGCGGTATGGTGAGGCGGAAACGCGCACCACGCCGTGGCCGGGAGTTGATCGAACGACCAACGTAGAGACAGGATCGTAAAGCCGAACCGTGTCCTTCCCCGCGGACGGGGAAGGACACGGGGGTAGGTCTAGATTCGGCCGGCGCGCACCAGGCGACCCGGCGTGGCGCCGGTGTACTGGCCGTTCTCAAAGGTCGAAACGCCCGACATGAAGGTGTTGCGGTAGCCGTCGACCCGCTGCACCAGCCGCCGTCCGCCCATCGGCAGGTCGTAGCGGATCTCCGGGATGTGCAGCCGCAGGCCGTTATAGTCGATCACGTTGACGTCGGCCTTCTTGCCCGGTGCCAGGACCCCGCGGTCATGGAAACCGAAGAAGTTCGCCGTCTCGCTGGTCTGGCGCTTCACCATCAGTTCCAGCGGCAGCTTCTCACCCCGCGACCGGTCACGTGCCCAGTGGATCAGCATCCAGCTTGGCACGCTGGCATCGACGATGGAGGAGCAATGCGCGCCGCCGTCCGACAGCCCCAGGATGGTCGCGTCGTCCGTCAGCATGGAACGGATGATGTCGTGATTGTTGTCGTTGTAGCCGACGATCGGAAAATACAGGAACTTGTCGGCCCCGGTGGCCAGATAGTCGTAGGCGACCTCGTCGGGGGAGTGGTTGGAGCGCGCCGCGATGGCGGCAATGCTCTCACCGGCTTCGGGCTCATAGTTCGGCGGATCGCCCATTGGGAACATGCGATCCCAGGCGGTGGTGATGTACTGGCGGAACTGCGACAGGCGACGCAGAAGATCGGGGGACGGCGCCTCGCTCAGCACCTGGGCACGGAAGGCCGGGTCCTGCATGCGCTTGATCCGCTCGTCGGCCGGCATCTTCAGCAGTGCCTGGTAGCTTTCGCGGATGGAGAACGGGTTGAGCGCGGTGTCGATGCCCAGCATCACGCCGACAGGACGGCCGGCGATCTGCGCGGTCACCATCGCGCCCTGGGAGCGCGCCTTGTGCACGCCTGCCATCAGGCGCTTCCAGCGAACCGCGTCGTTCGGGCGATCGGTGAGCAGGAACCACACCGGGCGACCGGTGTCCTGGCCCAGCTTGGTCATCCACTCCAGTTCGACCTTTTCGTCGTCGAAGTCGCTGTTGACGCCGAATGCGCCATAATTCAGGCCCTTGAAAGCGGACCCGATGCCGAGGAGTTCCTGAACTTCGGAATAGCGGCCGGGGACCATTTCCCCCTGCGGGGTCTTGTGTGAGTTGGTCCGGGACGTTGTGAAGCCGAACGCACCCGCGTCAAGGCCGGCTCGCACGGCATCGCGCATCGCGGCGATGTCATCCGCGGTGGCGGCCTCGCGGTTGATGGCGCGATCGCCCATCACATAGACACGCAGCGGGTGGTGCGGGATCTGTGCCGCGATATCGATCGCGCGCGGCATCTGGTCCAGCGCATCCAGGTACTGCGGGAAGGTTTCCCAGTTCCACTTCAGGCCTTCGGCCAGCGCGACACCGGGGATTTCCTCGATCGATTCCATCAGGCCGATCAGGGAAGTGTGGTCTTCCTTGCGCACCGGCGCGAAGCCGACGCCGCAATTGCCGAACATGATGGTGGTGACGCCATGCCAGGACGACGGCGCGAGCACCGGATCCCAGGTGGCCTGGCCGTCATAGTGGGTATGAACATCGACCCAGCCCGGCGTAATCAGCAAGCCGTTTGCATCGATTTCCCGCTTGCCCGGGCCGGCCTTGCCGCCGACCGATGCGATCTTGCCGTCTTCAAGCGCAACGTCGCCGGTGTAACCCGGCTTGCCGGTTCCATCGACGATGGTCCCGCCTCTGATCACTGTATCATGCATAATTCTCTCCCGTTACCGTCATTCGCTGGCACGTATCGGAAACCCGGAACACGCCAGGGTCAAGTCTTGGCCCCGTCGACCGATCGATGGCCGTGGGCTCGTCGCGACGACGTCCGATCAGGCCGGTGTCGTGCCGCGCAAGCAAGTGCGATGCAACACCCGAGGATGAAAGGCCGCATCGAAGTTCGGGTCCGCGCGATGCAGCAGGCACCGATTGTCCCACATCAGCATGTCGCCCGGCCGCCAATGGTGGCGGTACAGAAACGCCTCCCCTGTCGCATGCGCCTCCAGTTCAGCCAGCGCCGCTCGGCCTTCTTCCATCGGACGACCATCGAAATGGGACGCGTGCTCGCCCATGAACAGGCTGCGGCGGCCGGTGTCCGGATGGACGCGCACCAGGGGATGCGCCATCGGCGGGGCATCGGCGGCCTCCTCCCGCGAGATCGTAATGCCGTTCTTGGCCAGCGACAATTCCCAGCTATGAACGACCCGCACACCATCCAGCGCGGCTTTCCGATCGACGGGAAGCGCGTCGTAGGCGGCTTCCATATCGGCAAACAGGGTATCGCCACCCTCCGGAGGCATCGCGATCGCGTGCAGAATCGTCGCCATCGACGGCAATTCCCGGAACGACTTGTCGGTGTGCCACCGCGTGGATGCCACTTTCCCGCTGGGCTTACCGCTCGCGTCCAGGTTGGTGACAGTATGGACCAGCGGATTGCCGGTACCGCGATTGCGCAATGTGTGGCGTTCCAACGTGCCGAATTGCTCGGTAAACGCGATCTGCTCATCAGGGGTCAGGGTCTGATCGCGAAAGCACAGGATATGGTACCGCACGAATGCGTCATACACGGCCTGACGGACCGATGGGCGGAGCGGGCGGCGCAGGTCCAAGCCGACAACCTCCGCCGCCAGACGAGGCGACAGCGCGTTGATGGTAAAGTCCTGCTCGGCGACGGGGCGAGATTCCAGGCTGACTGACATGGCTGCATCCTCCGGGAACCAAGGGGAGGCTTAAGCCGGCACCTCTTGGTTCCTTATGACTTCTTGCCGCTATGAACGGCTTATCGCTTTGAGAAGCTAGCAATTCAGTCGGGTGGTGGCAATCTTGCCCTCTGTGCGATGGCGAGCGGGCGGAAGCACGGGCCGGTCATCGCAACAGCCTACTCCGCGGCCAGCGCCTTGACACCGCCCCCATAAAGCAAGGCCGCGGCCCCTGATGCGGGTGTAGGGCGGCCGAACAGATACCCCTGCCCAAAGGTGCAGCCCAGTTCGCGCAGGCGGAGCATGGTCGCTTCGTCCTCTATACCCTCCGCCGTCAGTTCCAGGCCTAGCGCGTGCCCCAGGCCGATGATGGCCGCCACGTAACGCGCGCTGTCCGCATCGGTATCCAGCGCCCGCATGAAGGATTTGTCGATTTTCAACTTGTCGAATGGCAGTTCCCGCAAGTGATACAGGCTGGAAAATCCAGTTCCGAAATCGTCCAGCGCCACCGACACACCCTGTTCCCGCAACGCATCGACGACCCCCCGGGCGATCCGAGAATCATGGATCAGCGCGTTCTCGGTGATTTCGATTTCCAGGCGGGTGCCGTCCATTCCGTGCCGCTCCAGGATTTGGCGCACATCCTCCGGCAGCGACTCGTCCTGCAATTCATGCGGCGAGATATTGACCGAGAACCGGAGTTCCGCCGGCCAGTCACGCGCGGCGGCGCACGCGGCGGACAGAATAGCCCCGAACATCGCCGCCGAAACGCCCGCCTCCTCTACCAAATCCAGGAACTGAGCGGGTGGCAGCAGCCCGTGCACCGGGTGTTCCCAGCGCGCCAATACTTCGAACCCGACAATGGTTGTATTGTCCAACCGCACCAACGGCTGGAAATACGGCACGATCTCCCCGGCTTCGATCGCACCGCGCAATTCGCCCTTCAATTCCGTGGACCGCATCAGGTCCTCGCTCATGCGCCGCTCGAAGAACCGATAGCACCCGCCGCCCTCTGCCTTTGCATAGGCCATGGCAATGTCCGCCGTCCGCAGGATGGAGGTCGCGTCCGTCCCGTCGCGCGGACCGACGGATATGCCGATCGCGGCGCTGACATCCAGCGTCATGGCGCCGACCTGGATCGGGTCCGACAGCACCCGCAGGACATCCCGCGCCCGGGCCGCGATGCCGGTGTCGTCGTCCGTGACCCGAAGCACGGCGGCGAATTCGTCGGCGCCGAGCCGCGCGACAATCGGCTCATTGGCCAATTCACGAGCCAGGCGGGAGCCGATCTCCCGCAGCATGGTGTCCCCGACCGGATGTCCGTGCACGTCATTGACGGCCTTGAACCCATCCAGATCGATGAACAGGACAGCACAGGGAGCCGCCGCCGCGAGCATTCGTTCGGTCGTTTCCAGGAAGCAGGTTCTGTTCGGCAGGCCGGTCAGCGGATCCTGCATCGCGGCGCGCGTCAGATGCTTCATCGCATCGGTCAGCGTGTCTTCCGCCCGCCGGTGCTTCGTGTGGTCCCGCAGCACGGCGACAATGCCACGATGCGGCGCCAGGTCGCGCAACCGCGCCTCTATCCACACCGGAGATCCATTGGCGTGCCGCAGCGCCCATGTGGTTTCCTGTCCCAGTTCCGCGGTGTCGATGCGGCTAAGCGCCAGGTGCAGTCCCGTCCGGTCCTCCACCGTATCGCCCAGAAGGGCCGATGCCTCCATCCCGAACACATCCTGGCAGGCGGGAGAGATGAAGTCCGGTTGCCGCTGCCGGTCCATGCGCACAATCACGTCGGAGCTATGGTCCAGCACCATCCGCGACATCGCCTGCCGGTCCGTCTGCTCGGCCCTCGCCTCTGCCAGCACCCACGCGCCGTGATTGATATCGCCCCGCAATCGTCCGACGCGGCGCGATAGCAGCAACCAACACAGGCCGGCTGCGCCCCACCCCGCGGTCGCCAGGAGGATCAGAACCATCGGTAGGCCGAGCATCAGAGGTCCTCGCGCCGGTTGGGGGCGGGTGATGGGCCCATGCGGGGGGGGCGAATGGTCGGGAACGTTGGGTCGCCAACGCATGCGGTCCAAGACAGATTCATGACCAGCGTCCTACCGGTGCGGGATGCGCCTGCATCCGAGTAAGCCACAGTGGGACATCAGGTATGAACGAGTTACTAACGCCAACCAATTTCGTGCCGATCGAACGACGCAGTGCACGACGCAGTGCACGATGCGGTGCACGATGCGGTGCACCCTTGACACAGCCCGTCGCCGGCGTTGCCATCAGCCACCCACAGCAAGCCGGAGCACCGTGGCACAACGATCCTTCCATAGCCCCGTCGGGGACATCACCGTGTTCGAGGAGGACGGGGCCATCGTCGCCCTGGACTGGGGCTGGACCGGCGAGCAGCACGACACCCCCTTGCTGCTACGGGCCGGGGACCAGCTTGAAGCCTATTTCGATGGGGTATTGCAGGCGTTCGACCTGCCCCTGGCGCCGGTCGGAACGCCGTATCGACAGAAGGTCTGGCGCGCTTTGTGCGACATCCCGTATGGCGAGACCCGATCCTATCGCGATATCGCCGCCGCCGCCGGTGGCAGTCCGCGTTCCGTCGGGCAGGCGAACGGGTCCAATCCGATCCCGCTGATCATCCCCTGCCACCGGGTCATTGCCAGCACATCCATAGGAGGCTACTCGGGCGGCGATGGGCTTCCCACGAAGCGCTGGCTCCTTGCCCTGGAGAACCCCTCGTCCTTGTTGATCTGACCCGATGTCGGGTGCGCCCCTATTCGCCATGACCATCCCTCGGGGGCATCCCCGGGGGCTTTTCTCGGGGGCATCCCCGGGGGCATCCCCGGGGGCGATCCCCGCACGGTCCTCCCGACCCATCGACCTCGACCACGTCCATCACGGAGACTGACATGACACACGCCATCCGCATCCACACCAATGGCGGCCCAGAGGTGATGAAGTGGGAAGACCTGCCCACCCCCGAGCCCGGTCCCGGCGAGGCATTGATCAAGCATGGCGCGGTCGGCCTGAACTACATCGACGTGTATTTCCGGACCGGCCTCTACAAAGCCCCCAACATGCCGCTGATCATCGGTCAGGAAGGCGCGGGCACCGTCCTGGCGATCGGGGCGAATGTCACCAGCGTGGCGGTGGGCGACCGCGTGGCCTATGCCGGCCCGATCGGCGGCTACGCGACCGAGCGTGTGATCGCAGCCGACCGCTTGGTGAAGCTGCCAGACGCGATCAGCTTCGAAACCGGCGCGGCGATGATGCTGCAAGGCATGACGGCGCAGTATCTGCTGCGTCGCACCTATCACGTGAAGCCGGGCGACCCGATCGTCGTCCACGCCGCGGCTGGGGGCGTCGGCCTGATCATGTGCCAGTGGGCCAAGCATCTGGGCGCCACCGTCATCGGCGTCGTGTCCAGCGAGGACAAGGCCGCGCTCGCTCGCGCCAATGGCGCCGCCCATACGGTGGTCGGTTATGGGAGCCTGGTGGCGGACGTGAAGCGCATCACGGGCGGCGCCATGGTGCCGGTCGTGTATGACAGCGTCGGCAAGGATACGTTCAACGCCAGCCTGGATTGCCTGGCGCCGCTGGGGCTGATGGTCAGCTACGGCAACGCGTCCGGGCCGGTGCCGCCGGTGGATATCGGGGTTCTGGCGGCCAAGGGCAGCCTGTTCCTGACCCGCCCGTCGCTGGCCACATACACCGCCAAGCGGTCCGACCTGGAAACCGTGACCGCCGACCTGTTCGACGTGGTGGCGAAGGGCGCGGTGAAGATCCAGGTGAACCAGACCTTCCCCCTGAAAGACGCCGCCAAGGCACATATCGCCCTGGAAGCCCGCCAGACCACGGGCAGCACGGTTCTGATCCCGTAAGTTAGCCCTCACATATCGCGGAAGCGGAGAAAATCCTCCCCCTCCCCTACGACCCAACGAACCCCCGCAACGCCGTCTCCACCCGCGCCAGCACCGGATCCCACCCATCCGGCCCGCAACGGAACAGCCGAGCGGTGGGATACCAGGGGCTGTCGGCTCGGTCGGTCAGCCAGCGCCAGTCGGGCGCCAGAGGCAGCAGAATCCACACCTTCTTGCCCAGCGCGCCCGCCAGATGCGCAACCGATGTATCGACCGTGATGATCAGGTCCAACTGAGACACCACCGACGCCGTGTCCCCGAAATCGACGAACCGCTCCCCGATCCGATCCACCGCCGGACAGGCCTCCAACGCCGGGATATCGCTCGGCCGGATCAGGTTCTGCAGGCAGTAGAACCGAACCCCCTTCACGCCCGCGATGCGCAGAAACCGGCTGGCCGGGATGGACCGCAGGTGGTCGGTCAGATGCCGCGCGTCACCCGACCACACCAGACCCACATTCAGGTCCACATTCAGACCCCCGGGCCGCCCCGCGTCATGCCCCCCATTTGGCCCTTGGCCCATCGGCAAGCGCAGCCCATCCCTCGGTTCGCGGTTCGGCGGGCGCACATACGGGACGGACGCCGGAATCGTCCCCTCCCGCGACGAGAACAGTCCCGGTAGGTTGGCGGTCAGGCA
>CAMBXJ010000146.1 GCA_945871455.1 Asaia bogorensis | reverse complement strand
AGAACCAAGATCGCGCTGAGCGGAACGTAATACCAACCGACCGAACCAGTGACCCATGGCACCAACGGAAGCTGTCCTTGCGAGCGCAGCGAAGCAATCCAGGGGGCCTGGCACTATCGATCCTGTTGGTTGCCCTGGATTGCTTCGCTGCGCTCGCAATGACAGCGGCCACCCATAGGTCAGCGGTTACGTCGGTTGGTGTAACAGTGCGAGAATCATGCGATCAAACAAAGAGATGGAGCGGTTTGCCGTTTCCAGGCAGGGTGAAACCGCTCTACGCCCTGGTACCGGTCAATCCGCCGGCCCGCATTGGTTCCATCCGGGCAAAATAGAAACTCAGCGCCATGATCGACACCAGCTCCCCCGGGGTGAATACGACGGAATACACGACCGAGACCGCGATCAGATAGATGATGTAGTCGCCAAAAGCCTGCGTCAGCGGATCGTCGCGCCGGCCCCACCGCATCGCGTAGACCAGCCCGATCCCATGCACCAGCAGCATCAGGCAGACCCCGACCGCTCCATACTCGAACAACACCCCCAGCCAGCCGATATCGGCCAGAAAGAACATGCGGTTGTTGAACAACTGCGCCAGCGTGACCTCGCCCAGCCGGGTGGTGGCCCCAACGCCGAAGACCCAGCGCAGCGGATCGGCCACCAGATAGTCCCAGGCGGTGTAGGTGGTGATCTGGCGCACGGCCAGGGAGTTGCCCAGATTGTCCTGCAATTGGGACACGAATTGCGACCGCGCCGCGAGATAGGCCAGGCCCAGCCCACCAATCAGACCACACAGCATGAACGCCGCGACTCGCCAGCGCCGCAGGCTCAGCAGCCCGCCGATGACCACCGCCAGCGCGACCCCGGCGATCGCCGTGCGCTGCTTGTAGATGGTCTGCATCAGGATGAAGCAGATGACGATCAGGACCGGCTTCCACCAGGTGAACCGCGCCCACATCGACCGGTTCAGGTAGAGGATCAACAGGACGCCGAAGAACATCGGCATGTAGATGCGGTAGCCGCGCTCCACATCCGTCATGAACAGCTTGGTTTCTAGGTCGGTGCCGCCATAGGCGCTGGCCGGCACGGTGATCCACAACAGCGTCATCAGCACGAAGGTGCCGATCCCCAGGCCCAGGATCTGGGCGCGCAACGTGGCACGTTCCGGCCGAGCCCAGGCGAGGATCGCGGCAAGGGAGAAGACATAGGTGAATGGCCAGACCTTGACCGTGGTCGCCATCGCATCGGGGAAGTTGTTGCCCAGGTTCGCGATGCTGATCAGGGGGGTCGCCGCCAACAACCAGACCAGCAGCGCCAGGTGGATCAGCCTGGCGGGAATATCCAGCGAGGCCATCGCCCAGACCGCCGCGGGCGCCATCAGGAAAGGCCAGAGCTTCGACAGCAGGTAAAGCGGCGGAATATCCACCATGTAATGGAAGCACTGCGCGAACATCGGCAGCATGCCCAGAACGACCAGGACCCGCCACGACGCGCTGGCCGGATCGTCCTGGCCTACCCTCCGTCCCAGAACAACGCCGCGCGCGGGCATCAGGACTCGCCCCCGCGGCGCCAGCGACAGCCCGCGGGTCATCCCGACCGACCGAATTTCAAGGCGGCCGGCACAGCCCGGATCATGAGAGGTCCGGCCGCCGATGCGTCCGGCGGCTCGCCGGGGTCAGCCGGACGCGTAGCGCGATCCACAACACCGGCAGCGATTCGACGAAGACGCGCCGCGCGTGCCGCCGCGGGTTGAGCGCCAGACGCCACAGCGCTTCCAGATGCAGCCGCCGCACCAGTTCCGGCGCTCGCCGCACGACCCCTGTCACAAACAGCAGGGAACTGCCGATGCACAACCCCACCCCGGTGGCGCGGCCGGTTGCCTGGATCGCGATCGCCACCAGCTCCGACTGCGGTCCGCCAACCGCCAGAAACACATAGCGGGCCGGATGGGCCAGCACGAAGTCGACGCAGCGCTGCATCTCGGTCGGGTCCTTGTAGAAGCCCATCGGCGGATCGAAGCGGGCGATCCGGTGCATGCCGAGATCGTCGCGCAGCCGCCGCTCCACTTCGTCACCGCCGCCGATGATGGTCAGGGAGTCGTCCGGTCGGATGTGGTGGGCGAACAGATCGACGGTCAAATCGCTGCCAGCGGCGACCGGCATCGGTGCGTGGAACATCCGGTCGGCCAGCAGGCCCAAAATCCGGCTGTCGTTCAGTACCATCCAGGCCTGATCATGCGCCGAGCGGAAGCGGGCGTCGCCGCGCCAAACCGCCACGACATGCTGTGCATTGGGCGTGACCACGAAAGCAAACGGAGCATCCGGGTCGCGCGTGGCGATTGCGCGCGCGGCATCGGACAGTGTCAGAGGGGTGAACGGCACCCCCAGGAACCACCGCACCGGAAACCCGCCGTTGCCTGACATATCCATGGACACCAAGCCTCGGGGTTGCGGCTACAAGCGACGGTAGAGCCAGCGGGGAATATAGAACCGGCGCCCCACGAATACGAAGCCCGCAAGGTTGCCGCCAGCCTTCAGGATGGCATCGCGGTAACGCACGGCCACCGCCGGACGGGCACCCTCGGCACGGATGATCAGGACGCTGGCGTCGACCAGCCCGGACAGGCGGCGCATCCAGGCGCTGCCCAGGTCCGACGGCCCGATCATCAGCACAACGGCGAAGTGTTGCCGCAACCTGACCGGCACATGCCAATCGCTCGCCGACACGAATTGCAGTTCCCGCAGCAAGACCGGCACGGCGTTGACGCTGACCCACAGCCCTTCCACATCGGTGCGCGCGACCGGGATCGGCAAGTCGGCATCCGGCAGCCCCGGCGTCGGCATCCCCGGTGTTTGCATGCCAGGCGTTGGCATCCCAGGCTTTGGCAGGTCGGGCTTTGACAGGTCTGGCGGCGGCGCATTGCCCGCGGCGGCGTTCGGCTCGGTCAGGTCAAGGATCAGAGTCCGCATGGCGAAGGTGCGAGCGAACTCCTCTGCCAACGCCCGCGTGAAGCTGGCTTGCAACCCTCCGGTCTCGGTCGCCACGATCTGGATCAGCGACAGCGGCCGCCCGTCGTTGGTCATGCCGAGCAGGTTGGCGGCGACGATGCCGGCGCCTTGAATGGGACCGTCCGGCGCCTTGCGCCCAACCGCGCCCCCAATCGGCACCCCATTGGCGCCCCCACTCGACACTCCATTGGGCACCCCATCAGCCCCCCCGATACTCACCTCTCCCAGATTGGCGAGACCCAGATCCGCCTCGGCTTCGGACGGCACGATGTAGGAATGCTGCAACGCCGTCGCGACCGCGATGCCCGCCATTCCCAGCAACAACCCCAGGAAACCGCCCCCGACCAAATAGGACAACGCCAGATTGCGGCCTCTCAGCGGGGCGGTGGGCGGCTGCGCCATGCGGATATTGGAATTCTGCTCCACCACGGTGTCTTCGTTGAAGACCGCCCGCGGCTGACGCAGAGACAACTGTCGGTAGATGCCCTCCGCCACGTCGCGGTTGAGTTGCAACGTATGCAACTGGGTCTCCGCTTCCCGCAGGATCGCGATCCGTTCCCCCGCGATGCGGGATTGTTCGTCCAGTTCCACAAGCTGCTGACCCAGCGCCTGGTCCTCTACCTCCAGCGACGCCAACCGGTTGTTCAGCACGTCGACGGCCGGATTGCGGATCGTGCGTTCCGCGAAATACAGCGCCTGTCCGGTGCCGCTCATTTGCCCACGAACCGTGGCGATCTTCTGGTCCAGTTCCTTCAGCCCGGGCCAGACGCTTTTGTATTGTTCCAGCAGATGCGCCCGTTCCTGCATCAGCCGAACCAGTGTGTTGCGGGCCTCGTCGTTGCCGGTGTTGTTCGTGGTTTCCCGAAAATCCAACACCGTGGCGGGCTGCGTGGACAGATTTGCGCGTACCGCGACGATTTCGGTCTGCACCGCGACCCGGCGTTCGCGCACCTGGTTATGCCGCTGGGCGATGCCGTCCAACCGGTTCGTCGCAAGCACGATATCCTGCGCCATATCCAGCACGTCGCTCTTGCGCTTGACCGCCAGGATCGCCGTTTCGAACTGGCGCAGGCGGGCGCTGTAGCGGCCGACCTCATCCGTCAGCAGCATGGAATTGCGATCGACATAGATGGCGCTCCGGCGCGCCAGATAGGCGTCGGCGACCGCCTGAACCGTCTTGATGGCAAGCTCGCGGTTGTCATGGGTGAAGGCGATGCGTATGGCGTTGCTGCTGCCTTGCGCCTCCGCCCGCAGATCGCCCTGAAACCGCTCTATCGCGGCAATGATCCGGTCCGCCGGATCGTATGGCGGCAGCAAGCCGAACAGGCGCCCTTGCGACAGCCGCGGGTAGAGTTGCTCGACCCCGATCTTTTCGATGGCCGCCCGCAGCACGTCATCGGTCTGGATGATCTGGATTTCCGCCTGCACGGCCTTAAGACCGTCAACCGATATCTGGGTGTTCGTAAGATCGAGCGAATTCTGCACCACGGCCGAGTCGGTGCCCAGCAGGACGATCATCAGGGCGTCGGCGGTATAGAAGGTCCGGGCCAGATACGCCGCCGACATTCCCAATAGCAGCCCCAGCAACACGCAGTTCCGCAGCAGCCGAATGCGATAGAACCCATAGACCGCGACGTCTCGCAGCGTCCAACGGCGTCGCGTTTCCGCCGAGCGCCCCCCATGCGAAACACCGGCGTGGGAGCCCGCACCGGGGCTGTCCATGACCCCGTCAGCCATTCATGCCATTCCCCTTCGGGAAGGTCATGGCCGGCATTCGTAAGGCGGCCAGTCCCGCTGGTGATGGCGCATGATCAGGCGAAACACCCGCACTTGCTTCCATATCTCGTCTTCCGGGTCCGGACACATGGCAACGGCGGCGGCAACCGGGTTGCCCCGCCATTCGTCCAGGATATTCACCTTCACCTGAGCGATATTCAAATAAACCGCCGGCTGCCCCAGCCGCCAGTTCGCCGGCAGATTCTTGCGCAGCGCCGTCAGCAACGCCAGCGGATCGGGTGGCGCGAGCGGATATGGCAGTTCCTCCAGCGGCCCGCCGCCCTGGGTCAGCAGCGAGGCCGCGATCAAAAGCATCGCGGAACGGATCGTCGCGGGGCGCGTCCTGCCCGTGTTCGCCGCCGCCCTCCCCGTGTTCGCCGACCCCATACAGATTCTGCTCCTTCATGGTAACGTCATCCGCGAGCATATCGGGCCGGCGTCGTTAACCCTACCCGCTATCTCATTAGCTTGCGGTAAGCGGGTAGGAAAGTGTAGCGACGATGCCAACGCGTTTTGCCCTCGATCCCGGCTCCGACGGTCGGGGCCAGGCGCCTCGAAACCTCGCGGCCGGAGCCCGGGCATCGTGATACCATGATCAGCCGCGTTCGAACCCTTCTTCAACAACCGCCACCGCTCGGCCGGCTGATGCACTACGCCGGCGCCCTCGCCTCTCGCGGGTTGGAGGCAGCGGGCAAGTTCGGCCTTTACATGCTGGCCGCCCGCGTGATGGGCGCCGAGGATTCGGGCCTGTTCTTCCTGTGCCTGACCTGGGTCAACCTGTGTTCCACGGCCGCGAGGATGGGGCTGGAACGGGCCGTGTCGCGCCACGTCGCGGCGGAACTTGCGGTCGGCAACACCAGGGCGGCGAGAGCGGCGCTGTTGACCGGCATTGGCTGGACGGCGGCCGCCAGCGCCGGGGCCGCGCTGGGCACCGTGCTGATCGCCACGCCGCTGGCCATCCATGTGTTCGCGCTGCCGGACCTCGCGCATCCGCTTGCGATCGCGGCGGCGATCCTGGTGCCTCAGTCGCTGGCCTTTGCCATCGGGTTTGCGCTGATCGGGCTCCACCGACCGGTGATGGGGCAGATGGTGCAAAGCGCCCTGCCGCCGGTCCTGTCGCTGGCCCTGTTGGTCGCGGGTCTGACGCAACTCGACACCGTGCTGATCGTTTATGCGGGATCGTACGGCCTGTGCTGCCTGCTTGGCCTGTGCTGCATCGTCTGGGACTGGCGGCACGTGATGGCAGACACGGCCGAGCGGCCCGCATCCGCGGAAAATGGACCGCCCATCGACCCGCTGCCCCCGATCTGGGTCACCGCCCGTCCGTTCCTGGTGATCGAGATGGTGCAGGTCACGCTGCTGTCGGTGCCGGTGCTGCTGCTGGGCGTCTTCGCCGACGCCCCGGCGGTCAGTGCCTTCAGCATCGTCAGTCGCATCACGATGCTGATCAACACGATGCTGGTCAGCATCGCCATGATCGCCGCGCCCGGTTTCGCGTCGCACCATCGGCGCGGGGAGTTCGCCGCATTGCGACAGGTGCAACGCCAGACCCGCATGGTCGCGATGGCGCTGTGCCTGCCGGTGATCCTGGGGATGGTGGTGTTCGTCCATCCGTTGCTGGGGCTGATGGCGAGCGACCTGCCCGGCGCGGACCTCACCCTGTTCGTGCTGTGCGTAGGCCAGGTGGTCAACGCCGCCCTGCCGACTCAGGACATGCTACTGTCGATGACCGGCCACGGCGCCCTGCTGCGCCGGTTGAATCTGCACCAGCTTGTCGTCTGCTGCGTGCTTGGCGCCATTCTGATCCCGCTGTTCGGGATGATGGGCGCGGCGGTGGTCAGCACGGTCTGCCTGATCCAGGGCCGCGTCAGCTTCGCGCTGGCGGTGCGCCGCGTGCTACCTGAATTGTCGATCGCGCGGTAAGGATTCGCCACAGGATGCACAGGAGCATGAGGCCGCCAATGCGAGATCCGTCCGGCAGGTTGGCGTGATCGGCAAGGGACTCGACGGCCTGGATGGCGCTCGCCCCGCGATCTGCGTGGTTGGCGCGGGACCCGTCGGCCTGTCGCTGGCGCTTGAACTGGAACGCGCCGGACATGACGTGCTGCTGCTGGAATCCGGCGACCAGGGGCCGACTGCCAGCGCTCAGGCCCTGTCGGATGCCGACATCGACGATCCCACCCGCCATGTCCCCATGAATATCGGCGTGCAACGCAGCCTGGGGGGGACGTCCAACCTGTGGGGCGGCCGCTGCGTGCCCTTCGCGCCGATCGATTTCGAACAGCGCGCCGCCGTTCCCCACAGCGGTTGGCCCATTTCACAGGCCGATATCGCACCGTTCCTGCCGGCCGCCTGTGCCCATATCGGCTGTGGGACGGCGGACTTCGAACAGGCGCTGCCCGGCTTCGCCCCGTCCGACACCGACTTCACCTTCGACAAGCTGGAACGGTGGAGCCGGCGGCCACGCTTCACCGACATGTATTCCCAGCATCTGCGCCAAAGCAGCGCGATTGATCTACGCCTGTGCGCGACGGTAACCGGGCTCGATTTCGCTGCCGACGGCCGCGTGGCCCGGATCGAGGTCCGCAGTGGGGAACAGCGCGCATGGGTGGCGCCGGGGCGGTTGGTGGTGGCGACGGGCGGGCTGGAAACGACCCGCCTGCTGTTGGCATCCCGACGTGACGCCCCCAACCGATTTGGCGGGGAGGACGGCCCGTTGGGGCGGTTCTACATGGGCCACCTGTATGGCATCGTGGCGGAAATGGAACTGCGCAACCCGGCCGTCGAAACCCAGATCGAATATTTCCGGGATCCGGCCGGGTTCTATATGCGCCGCCGCTTCACCCCCAGCGAGGATTTGCAGCGGCGGATGGGTCTGACCAACGGGTCGTTATGGCCGGATTACCCTCAGATCCGCGATCCGGTGCACCGCAACGGCATTCTTTCGCTGGCCTATCTTGCTCTGTCGATCCCGCCCCTGGGGCGCCGAATCGTCGCCGAGTCGATCCGCCAGCACTATGTCGGCGATCACATTCGGCGCTGGCCCCATATCGTCAACATCCTTCGCGATGCGCCACGCACCGCCGCGTTTTTGCCGGGGTTTCTGTATCGACGCTACCTGGCCGATCACCGCATGCCGGGCTTCTTCCAGCGCAACGCCGCTCGGCGCTATGCGATCCGGTTCCACGCCGAACATCTGCCCGATCCGGCCTCGCGCATCACGCTGTCCGGCCAGCAGGACGCTTACGGGCTGCCTCGCGCCGCGGTGGATTTCCGCTACCGACGCGCCAACGCCGATCTGTTGATCCGCATGCACGACTGCTTCGACGCCTGGCTGGCCCGCACCGGCGCCGGCACCATGCACTGGCTGGTCCCCGCGGAAGAGCGCGCCGATTTCATATTGGCGCAGTGTTACGACGGTCATCACCAGATTGGGACGGCACGAATGGGTCTGGACGAACGTAAGGGCGTGGTCGATCGTGATTGCCGGGTGTTCGGATCGGCTAACCTGTTCCTGGCCGGAAGCGCCGTGTTTCCAACGTCCGGAGAGGCGAACCCGACACTGACAGCGGTCGCGCTGGCCATGCGACTGGCAAAGCGCCTGGCAGCCGAAACCGGGCACGCGGCCCCCTGATGCCCGGTCCGTTTTCAAAGACCCATGTCGTCCGGTTGGCGGCGCTAGCCCTGCTCGCCGGCTGTGCGCCGCGCACCGATCTGCCGCAAGCCCCGCCGTTGCCACCCATCACGGAGCAGACCTACATCACGCCAGCCTATCGCATCCAGGTTGGTGACGTGCTGTCCGTCCGGCTTCTGCTGAACCCGGACCTGAACGAGGATGTGACGGTGCGGCCCGACGGCCATATCTCCACCACCATCGTGCATGACGAGCGCGCGGCGAACCGCACCGTGCCGGACCTGATACGGGTGCTTAACCAGGGCTACACACGCTTTCTGCGCGAACCGCATGTTTCCGTCATCGTCAAGACGGTCGCGCCGGTCCGGATCTTCGTCGGTGGAGAGGTCGCCTTGCCCGGCGAACAGAGCATCGTGGGCACCGCGCCCACCCTGGCACAGGCGATTGCCCGCGCCGGCGGCCTGAAATTGAGCGGCGACGAATCCCGGGTCTTCCTGGTGCGACGGGGAGAGAACGATACGCCTCAATATCTGGCGACACGCTACGATGCGGTCATGAGCGGCAGCGAACCAGCGGCCGATATCCGCCTGGCGCCGTTCGATGTCGTCATGGTGCCGAAACTGGG
>CAMBXJ010000145.1 GCA_945871455.1 Asaia bogorensis | reverse complement strand
ACTCGGGTCCACCAGGCCCGCGGCGGACCCGCGAAGCGCGCTCACCCACGGCAGACCGGGGCGACCATTGTCTCGGTAGACCATGGCGAGCCCGTCTCGATGGCGCCATGCCGAGCCACCTTGCGTGGTCCAGGCAGGGTCGGATTCGGGGAGGGGATCGGCGGATACAGGTTCTTCGGGGGCGCCGGTCGCGGCAGCGGCCAGGGTTTCCCGTACCTCGTCGGCGAAGGCGCGGATCGTCTCGTCCAGGACGGTCGACATGTCCTCGAAATGTTTGATCAGGTGGGACCGGTAGGCCATTTCCTGCTTGTCGGTGTCGGCTCTGCCGCGATCCAGCTTTTCGAACCAGTCCTGACGGGACCGGGTTTGGTAGTGGTTGATGACCAGTGCCTCGTGACAAGGGTTCTCCTGGATGGGGATATTCGGGATCGACCGCCCGATTGTATCGCAGGCCTGACCGCGGAGGCTGAACTGATGGGGATTGTCGGTTACGTCCACCAGATCGGCGCAGCGGACGATGGATTTCATGTGGCGATTGGCACTGAAATTATCGTTCGTGCGCATGGTGTAATTGTCGATGACGAGGCCTTCGGGGCGCTGGTCCCAGCCCGACGGGCCGAATATCCGCCACTGCACCAGCATGGCGGAGGCGGATGGGATGCGATCCAGCAAGGGCCTGACGGAGCGTTCCTGAAGGGGGAGCAGGAACTCGTCGAGGTCGATAAAGGCGACCCAATCGCATTCCTGGACGCGGTGATCGATGAAGTGCCGATAGGCGGGGATCTGGCCCGGGCGCGCCGACCATTGGGTCAGGGTTACGTGCGGGGCCAGTCCGGATTGCCGGATCAGGTCGGCGCCACCGTCGGTGCTGTCGTTGTCGTACAGATAGAAATGATCGAAGCCGACGACACGGTGATACGCGATCCATTCGAGCAGGAACGCCGCTTCATTCTTGAAGATGGCGCAGATGGCCAGCCGGCTCATGTTTCTGTCCCTAGATGGCGAGTCGCCGCCAGGTTGCGGGTCCGATGTCGTTTCCGCCGTCGTGTTGCCCGGCTACCCATAGTGGGCACAACCAAAAAATGCACCGAAGGCGATTTTCAACCGGCGCGCGGACGCGTCCTCGTTGTTCCGCGAGGGGGCCGCTCACCGGGGTAGGCGGGCCGCGCCTTCGGTGAGGGAAATTGTGGCTGGCGGGGCCAGCTTCGGCGGATGGGAAACCCGCCATGGATACGGTCGAACCGTCAGGCGATCCGCACGAAGCCGTCGCTACGGTGCGAAGCCGGGTCTTATGTCAGCGGAAGATCGCCCCGGCCGCAATTTGCGCCGCATCCACCACGGGCGCGGGGAACAGGAAGAAGAAAGCGGTGAACAGCCCGGTCGCCGCGACCACGAAGGACAGCGCGGGCGGGCGGCGATCGAACGCTTCCACCGGTGCGTCGAAATACATGATCTTGATGATGCGGATGTAATAGAACGCCCCCACGACGCTGGTCAGCACGCCAACAACGGCGAGCGTCCACAACCCGCCCTGCACCGCCGCCAGGAAGATATAAAGCTTGGCGAAGAAGCCCGACATCAACGGAATGCCGGCCAGGCTGAACATGAACACCGCCAGCGCCATCGCCAGGCCCGGATCGTTGCTGCCGAGGCCCGACAGGTCGGAGATGTTCTCGACCGGCTGACCTTTGCGGCGCATCGCCATGATGCAGCCGAACGTGCCCGCGGTCATGAACACATAGATGACCATGTAGACCAGAACGCCGCGAATACCCTCGGGTGAACCCACCGCCAGGCCAACCAGCGCGTAGCCCATATGGCCGATCGAGGAATACGCCATCAGCCGCTTGATGTTGGTCTGCCCGATGGCGGCGAACGCGCCCAGCAACATCGACGCGATGGAGACGATGATGATCAGGCTCTGCCAGGACGCCAGCAGCGGACCGAACGGCGTGGCCATCACCCGCAGCATCAGCGCCATTGCCGCCACCTTGGGGGCCGTGGCGAAGAACACGGTGACCGGGGTCGGGGCGCCTTCGTAGACGTCCGGCGTCCACATATGGAACGGTACGGCGGAGATCTTGAACGCCAGACCGACCAGAACGAAAACCACGCCGACGATCACACCCGGAGACGCCCCAGGCGCGGACACGCTCGGCTGTGCCAGCAGAGCGCGCAGTTCGTGGAAGTCCATGGTGCCGGAGAAGCCATAAACCAGCGACACGCCATACAGCAGCAACCCGGACGCCAAACCGCCGAGGACGAAATACTTCAGCCCCGCCTCGGACGAACGCAGATCGTCACGCGCAAAGGCGGCCAGCACGTATAGCGCCAGGGATTGCAGTTCCAACCCGACATACAGCGTCATGAGGTTGGAGGCCGAGGTCATCACCATCATGCCGACCACGGCGAACAGCATCAGGATCGGGAACTCGAACCGGGAAATTCCGGCCTGACGGTTCCAGTCCAGCGACAGGATCGCGGTCAGCGCGGCGCCGGACAGCAGGAGTAGTTTGTTGAATGTGCTGAACGGGTCGGCGACGAACTGGCCTTGATAGCCGATGCCGGGCACCCCGGTCAGCACCAGCAGGCCGGTGATCAGAAAGGCGCCGATGGTCAGCATGGTGCAGATCAGCGCGCTGTCCTGCTTGCGCAGCACACCGAATACCAGGATGCCCAGGCCGCAGCAGGCCAGGACGATCTCAGGCAGGGCAAGCATCCAGTTCATCAGTGCGTAACCCCGGCGATCTTGATGGTCGTTTCCAGCGCGGCGTGGTGGTGCTTGACCATCGCGGCGACGGACGCATCCCAGAAACTGGTGAAGCTGGACGGGTAGATGCCCATCCACAAGGTCAGCACGATCAGCGGCGCGAACACCGCCCATTCGCGTGGGCTCAGGTCCAGGATGTTGCGCAGATCGTCGCGCGTGATCCGGCCGAACATCACCCGGCGATACAGATACAGCATATAGGCCGCGCCCAGGATCATGCCCGAGCCACCCAGCAGGGCCAGCCAGAAATTGACCTGGAAGGCACCGACGATGACCAGGAACTCACCCACGAAACCCGCCGTTCCGGGCAGGCCGACGGAGGCCATGGTGAACAGCATGAACACCAGCGCGTAACCCGGCATCCGGTCCGACAATCCACCGTAACGCGCGATCTCGCGGGAGTGGATGCGGTCGTAGACGACGCCCACCACGAGGAACAACGCGGCGGACACGACACCATGCGACAGCATCTGAAACAGCGCGCCGTGGATGCCCTGTTCGTTGAAGGTGAACATGCCGATCGTCACGATGCCCATATGGGCGACCGAGGAATAGGCGATCAGCTTCTTCATGTCCTCCTGCGCCAACGCCACCAGCGACGTGTAGATCACCGCGACGACCGACAAGGTGAACATGAACGGCGCGAAATAGGCGGACGCGTCGGGCAACATCGGGATCGAGAAGCGCAGGAACCCGTATCCGCCCATCTTCAGCAACACGCCGGCCAGGATGACGGAACCGGCGGTCGGCGCTTCGACGTGCGCATCCGGCAGCCATGTGTGCACCGGCCACATCGGCACCTTCACCGCGAAGGATGCCAGGAAGGCCAGGAACAGCCAGTACTGCATCGACGGCGGGAAGTCCGTCGCCATCAAGGCCTGGATATCGGTGGTGCCGGCATGGAGCCACATCGCCAGCAGCGCCAACAGCATCAGCACCGAGCCGGTCAAGGTGTAGAGAAAGAACTTCATCGCCGCATAGACACGGCGCGGCCCGCCCCACACGCCGATGATCAGATACATCGGGATCAGCACGGCCTCAAAGAACATATAGAACACGATGAAGTCGAGCGCGCAGAACATGCCCACCATCATCGTTTCCAGGATGAGGAAGCTCAGCATGAACTCCCGCACCCTTGTCTGGATGCTCTCCCAGCTTGCCAGGATGCAGATCGGCGTCAGAACGGTGGACAGCAACACGAACAGCACGGAAATGCCGTCGACGCCCATCTTGTAGCCGACCTGGTACTCCGGCATCCAGGAAACACTCTCGACGAACTGGAACCCGGGTTCGGTCGGGTCGAACTTGACCCACAGGACCAGCGACAGCACCAGCACGATCAGGCTGGTCCAAAGCGCGGTCCAGCGGGCGTTGGAGGCGACGGTCGCCTCATCGCCACGGATCGACAGGATCACCAGCCCGCCGACCAGCGGCAGCCAGGTAACCAGGGACAGAAGCGGGAAACCGGCCTCGTTCATTTTTTCACCGGATCAGCATGAAGATGCCGATCAGCGCGACGACGCCGATCAGCATGACAAAGGCGTAAACAGCCAGCGAACCGGTCTGCAGTTTCACGATCTGTCGCGAGCCGCCGGATGTCAGGCCGGCAAGCCCGTTGGGAATACCGTCGATCACGGCGGCATCACCGACCTTCCAAAGGCCGCGCGCCAGCCCGACCAGCGGGCGAACGATGATGGCGTCGTAAAGCTCGTCGAAATACCACTTGTTCAGCAGGAAATTGTAGATCGGCCGGAATGTGGCCGCGAGCTTCAGCGGCATCAGCGGGCTGACCATATACATGTAGTAGGCTAGCCCGATGCCGCCGGCGATCATCACCATCGGCAGCAGTTTGACCCAGCCCGGCGCGTGGTGAGCCGCCTCCAACGCATGGTTGTTCGGGCCGTTGAAGATGCTGGCTCCCCAGAAGGCGGCTTCCTGATCGCCCACGAACCAGCCTTGCAGCGCCCAGCCAGCCAGCACGGCCCCCGTCGCCAGCGCGAACAGCGGCACCAGCATGACATAGGGGCTTTCATGCACGTGGCTCAGCACATGGTGATCGGCGCGCGAGCGACCGTGGAAGGTCATGAACAGCAGCCGCCAGGAATAGAACGCCGTGAGGAACGCCGCCAGAACGGTGCACACGAAGGCATAGGTGCCGACGGCCGAATGCGCGCCCCAGGCGGATTCGATGATCAGGTCCTTGGAGAAATAGCCGGCAAATGGCGGGATACCTGCCAGCGCCACATTGCCGATCCACATCACGGCACAGGTCACCGGGATCAGCTTCGCGAGGCCACCCATCCTGCGCATATCCTGCTCATCGGACATCGCGTGAATGACGGAGCCGGCGCCGAGGAAGAGCAGCGCCTTGAAGAATGCATGGGTGATCAGGTGGAAGACCGCCGCCTCATACGCGCCGACACCCACCGCCACGAACATGTAGCCCAACTGCGAACAGGTGGAGTAGGCGATGACCCGCTTGATGTCCGTCTGGGTGCAGCCGATCGTCGCCGCGAACAGCGCCGTGGAGGCCCCAATGAACGTCACGAAGCCCAGCGCATAGGGTGCGAATTCCATCATCGGCGACATACGCGCCATCAGGAACACGCCGGCGGTGACCATCGTCGCGGCATGGATCAGCGCGGAGACCGGGGTCGGGCCTTCCATAGCATCCGGCAGCCAGACATGCAGGCCGATCTGCGCCGACTTGCCCATGGCGCCGATGAACAGCAGAAAGCCGATGACCTCCAACGCCGGGAAGGTCCTGCCGAACAGAGCGTAGGTGTCCGCGGCATGGGCCGCGACGGCCGGGAAGATGACCGCGAACTCGATCGACCCGAATTTCAGGAAGATCAGCGACAGGCCAACCGCGAAGGGCAGATCGGCCACGCGGTTGACGACGAACGCCTTGATCGCGGCCGCACAGGCCGACGGACGATCATACCAGTAGCCGATCAGCAGGTAGGAGCAGAGGCCGACGCCTTCCCACCCGAAGAACAGTTGCAGCAGGTTGTCGGCGGTCACCAGCATCAGCATCGCGAAGGTGAACAGCGACAGATACGCGAAGAAGCGATACCGCGGACGCTCGTCGTGACCCATGTAGCCGATGGAGTAGACATGGATCAGCATGGCCACGAACGAGACCATGGCGACCATCGCCGCCGCCAATGTGTCGTATTTCAACGCCCATTCGACGTGAAAGCGTCCCGACTCCACCCACGGGGCGAGCGAGATCACATCGGGTTCGTGGCCGCCGACGACAAGCTGGAAGAACGCGAGCGGGCCGCAGATCGCGGCGACGACCATGCCCAGGACGGACGCGCCCATGGCGGCGCGATCACCGATGAACCGGCCCAGCAGGCCAGACACAAGGGCGCCCGCGAGCGGCGCGAAAATGGCAAGGGTGTAGATCATGTCAGCCCTTCATCAGGTTGACGTCTTCAACCTGGATCGACCCGCGGTTGCGGAAATAGATCACCACGATGGCCAACCCGATCGCGGCCTCGGCCGCCGCGACCGTCAGCACCAGCATCGCCATCACCTGGCCGGCGAGGTCGTTATGCACGGCGGAGAAGGCAACGAAGTTCAGATTGACCGCGAGCAGCATCAGCTCGATCGCCATCAGGATGACGATCACGTTCTTGCGGTTGAGGAAAATCCCGAAAACGCCCAGCACGAGCAGAATGGCGCTGACGACCAGATAGTGAGGCAGGCCGACTTCCATCATGGATTTGTGCTCCGAAGGGCGGGGCTTTGCCCCGGACCAAACCAAGGGGCTTTGCCCCTTGGATCCCCACCAAGGGCACAGCCCTTGGAACCATTCATATTGGTGTGTGAAGAGGGGGCCAACGCCGACCTTTCACCGCCACGGTCGGCCCCCTCTTCACACACCAATGGATCGCATTCCAAAGGCCGCGCCTTTGGTGGGGTCCAGGGGCAAAGCCCCTGGCGGGGTCCGGGGCGGAGCCCCGCCCTACGCCGCTCAATGCCCATGATTGTGTCCCGTCGGCTCATGCGCCTTTTCCTCAACCTCAGGAGGCTTAGGCCGCAGGATCCCCGTCTCCTTCACGCCCACGCCAATCCCCACCGACATCATCTCCAAGGTCTCGGCGACCGTGCGTTCGGTCTGGACGCGGATGCTTTGATGCCGCGACGTCTGGCGATCCCGCAGGGTCAGCACGATCGCGCCGATCATGGCCACCAACAGCACCAGCCCGGCGATCTGGAACAGCAACACGTAGTCGGTATAGAGAATCCTGCCGAGCGCTTCCGTGTTGGTCAGACCGTCGGGCATCGGCGACATGCGCAGCGCCTTGGTGTCCGGCGCCAGCTTCCAGCCGCCCAGCACCATGGCCAGTTCCACGAGCAGCACCACGCCGACCGCGGCACCCACCGGTAAAAAACGCTGAAAGCCGCCGCGCAACTGGGCAAAATCCACGTCCAGCATCATCACGACGAACAGGAACAGCACGGCGACCGCGCCCACGTAGACGATGACCAGGATCATCGCCAGGAACTCTGCGCCCGCGATCAGGAACAGGGCGGCGGCATTGAAGAAGGCCAGGATCAGGAACAGCACGGAATGCACCGGGTTCCTTGCACTGACCACCATCGCCGCCGACGCGATCAGCACCGCGGCGAACAGATAGAACAGGATGGTGGGGATCATCGGTAGGGCGCATCCAGCTCAAGCCGGCGAGCCAGCTCCGGTTCCCACCGGTCGCCATTCGCCAGGAGTTTGTCCTTGTCGTAGAGCAGTTCCTCGCGGGTTTCCGTGGCGAACTCGAAGTTCGGACCTTCGACGATGGCATCGACCGGGCAGGCTTCCTCGCACAACCCGCAATAGATGCATTTGGTCATGTCGATGTCATAGCGCGTGGTCCGGCGGGAGCCGTCGTCGCGCGGTTCGGCCTCGATCGTGATCGCCTGCGCCGGGCAGACCGCTTCGCACAGTTTGCACGCGATGCAGCGTTCCTCGCCATTCGGGTACCGACGCAGCGCGTGCTCCCCCTTGAAGCGCGGGCTGATCGGGCCTTTCTCATACGGGTAGTTGATCGTGACCTTGGGCTTGAAGAAATAGCGCAAGGTGAGGCCGAGCCCGGAGACAAGCTCCATGAGGAGCATGCTGCGCGCGGTGCGGTCCAGGAATGCCATCAGGCAAGCTCCCTCGGAGCGGAGACGGGGATCAGATCAAGCATCGGGCAGCCATCCGAAAGCGAGCAGCACGCCGGCGGTTAGCACCAGCCAGAACAGGGAGAACGGCAGGAACACTTTCCAGCCCAGCCGCATCAACTGGTCGTAGCGATAGCGCGGGAAGGTCGCGCGCACCCACAGGAACACGAACAGGCAGAGGCAGATTTTCAGGATGAACCAGATCGGGCCGGGGACCCAGGTAAACGGCTCGATCCCGAACGGTGCCAGCCAGCCACCCAGGAACAGGATGGTGGTCAAGGCGCTCATGAGGATCATGTTCGCGTATTCGCCGAGGAAGAACAGCGCGAAGCTCATGGAACTGTATTCGACGAAGAACCCGGCGACGATTTCCGATTCACCTTCTGGCAGATCGAACGGAGACCGGTTGGTTTCCGCAAGCGCCGAGATGAAGAAGATGATGAACATCGGGAACAGCGGAATGGCAAACCACACCGTCGATTGCGCCCGGACGACATCGGTCAGATTCAGGCTGCCGACGCACAGCAGTACGGAGACCAGCACGAAGCCTATGGAAACTTCGTAGCTGACCATCTGCGCCGCCGACCGCATGGCGCCCAGGAAGGCGTATTTCGAATTCGACGCCCAGCCGGCGATGATGATGCCGTAGACGCCAAGCGAGCTGATCGCGAACAGATAAAGAATGCCGACGTTGATATCGGCAATGGCCCAGCCGTCGGCTACCGGGATAACGGCCCAGGCGAGCATGGCCAACCCGAACGTCAGCATCGGCGCCAGCAGGAACAGCAGACGATTTGACCCCGACGGGATGATCGTCTCCTTCATCAGCATCTTCAGAGCATCGGCGAAGGGCTGCAGCAGCCCGAACGGCCCGACCACGTTGGGGCCTCTGCGCAACTGCATCGCCGCCAGGACCTTGCGTTCGGCATAGGTCAGGTAGGCGACGCCGATCAGCAACGGCACCAGCAGCGCCAGCGCCTTCATGAAGGTCAGGATGACGATGCCGACGGGGTGATTGAGCAGAAAATCGATCATCGCGCGCTACTCCGCCGCGGCTAGAGCGGGGGACGCGGCCTCGGTGCAGGCGGCCATGGTCGCGCTGGAGCGGCTGATCGGGTCGGTCTGGTAGTAGTTTGCCACCGCCGGCTGGATCGGTGCGTCGGAAATCGCGGCCGGGTCGCCGGCCGGGCCGGACAGATCGGAGCAGCCGAAGCGCGGCAGGAATCCGACGCGCCCGAAGGC
>CAMBXJ010000144.1 GCA_945871455.1 Asaia bogorensis | reverse complement strand
CTGGGGGGATCTGGGTGGCGTTGGTACCACCGGGTTGGTTGCCGAGGGTGGAGGGCAGCAAATCGCCATCCGCAGCCAGGCGCTGGCGGATCAATTGACCGCGCAACTGCCGGGTCGGGCGGGGCGTGGCGGGCCGGGGGTCGATGACGATGCGCCCCCGGTGCCTCGGTCGGCCAATCATCCGGATGATCCGCCCGGACGTGCGACCAGAACCGATGAAGCGGCGCCTGCCACCGTTGAAACCCCGGCGGCGGCCGCGCCGGTCCGGAGTGAGCTCGACATCGAGCTTGATCTGGCGTTCGACGGTCATTTGGGCGGCAAAGTGCCGCCACGGCTGGAGGGCGAAGCGTTGGCGGCGGCGCGCCTGGAACACGAGGCGGCGATCGCCAAGGTCGACAACGATGCGATCGCTCGGTTCAAGTCCGCCTCGCCGGCCGAAGCGGCGCAACTTGATGCACTGATGCACCTGGCACCGGACATCGTCGGCGCGGCGGTGCGCGATAACACCCAGGCGCTGTCGCCTCGGCGGGCGGCGGCCTTGCGGGCAGCGCGGATCGCGGCGGGCGATACGCCGGATGTCGCCGACGCGCATGTCCAGACATTGCGGACCCTGCTGGAGCGGCAAGGGGGATTGCGCGATGTGATCGCGGCGGCGCGCGAACACGCGCAGTGGCGGGATGTGGCAAAGCGCATGACGGAACTGGCCCGTGCCGCCGTTGCCGCCAAGGTGGATATGGATGTCATTGATCGGCGTGCGACCCACAAAGGTGAGCATCCTGACGCGTTGCGCGCGCTGCTGGCCTTGGAGCCGGAGCTTGTGGTGGCCGTGTTGCGGTCTGGCTCGCCGAAGGACGAGGCCGCCAATATCGCCGCGTTGCGGGCCGCGCGGATCGCCAGGGGCGATACCGAGGCCGCGGCCGATGCCCACGTGGCGCTGATGCAGAAAGTCCTGACCGAGGGTGGCTTGCGGGCGGATATTGCCAACGCGCGCGTCAAGGCGGGAGCGCGTGCCGTATCGGCCGACGACCTGGGGTCTATGCTGCTGAACTCGCGCACTTTGCTTGCGGCGGCGCGCATGGACCCCGGTCTGGTTATCGACCGCTATGTTCGGCTGCTGGAAAAGGCGAAACCCGGCAAGCATCAGACGGTCGCGGATTTCGAGGCCGCCTGGGCTACGTTCACTGAATCGAATGTACTATCGACTGTCAGCGAGGCGCATGCCGCGTTCAGTCTGGCCCGGAATATGGGAATCGACATCCTGAAGGCCGACGCCCTGACGGCGGGACGCACCAATGCCGGCGGCATCGATATCGTCGGCGTGGTGCGCAATCCGGAGATTGGGCCTCGGCCGCGCCAGGTCGAGGTGGTTCTGGTGGACGACAAGGCGGTTTCCTCACCCTTACTGACGGATGTTCCGGCGCTGGCCGAGAACCTGGGGCAGAACCTGCGCAGCGTCGCCGAGGAACAACAGAAGGCGCTCGCCCGCATGAGGGAGGATGGGGCCGTGATCCACCCCGACCATCAGGCCGCGGTGGATCAGTTGGTCCAGGCCGCGAAGGAGATCACGGACCTTGAAAATGGCAAGATCGGGAGCGTTCCGGCCACGAAGGAAGAGCGTCGGGTGCCACGCCATCGCCGGGATGCCTATGCCGACGAGGTGGCTGCTGTTCTCGAACGCAACGGGATCAAGCTGTTGATTACCAGCGAACTGGGCAAACTGTCGGACCTCGCGGCCTGGCTCCGCCGCTATGGGTTCACGTTGCGCAAGTGACACCAGTCGGCCCCATCGGCTGCCAGCGAGCGCGCAGGGTTGCCTGGGGAAGACGGCACGCGGCTGCGCTGTGAGCGAAGTCAACAAGATGCCTGCTGATCGACCGTCTCGTGACGAACGAGTGCTTCCGCCGGCTGGGATGACGTGCCGCACGTGACGGGACTCTGTAGCCTCGGCTCCGTGGCGCCTGCCCTCTGGCATTCCGTCCCAACCTGTGAGGAAATAGGGCCGCGCCCGTGCGAAAGGCCAACCATCGGTCACGCGGGACATGAGGGAACCAATGCAGCCGATCAACGCCCACACACGTGCCGCCTGGACCGTTCAGGGCCTGAACAACGACCCAAGCTGGGTTTTCCCGCTGGACGACCGCGCTCGCCGCGATCTGACGGATGCCGTGCGCAAGGGGCGCGATCCCGACAAGACGCTGTATGATTATCGTCGGGACGATTTCGACCTGGGATCCGCCTGGCCGGTCATCGCGGCGGCGTTGGCTGAAATCGCCACCGGCACCGGGTTCGCGCTGCTGCGCGGAATGCCGCGGGCGGGGCTGACGGCTGACGAATTCGAACTCCTGACCTGGGCCATCGGCCTTCACACCGGAGTCGCTCGGCCGCAAGGCAAGGCGAGCCAGTATCTATCGGCCGTGCGTGACGCGGGCGTCGTCTATCGGACCGGCAAGGGCCGGGGGTATTCGTCCAATGCCGATTTGGATTTCCATACCGACAGTGCCGATATCGTGCTGCTGACCTGCTACAATGTCGCGAAATCCGGCGGGATGAGCATGGTGACCAGCTCGGTTTCCGCCCATAACGCCATTGCCGTCGAACGGCCCGACCTGGCCGAATTGCTGCACCTGCCGTACCATTTCAGCCGGCAGGAGGAGCAGGCACCGGACGAGGCGCCCTATTACCCGAACCCGATCTTCGATCAGGCAGAGGGCGTCCTGTGCAGCAAGTGGAACCGCAACCGGCTGCGATCCGCACAACAGATCCCCAGCGTGCCACAGATCAGCGACCAGCAGAAGGCGGCGCTGGACATGCTGGATGACGTGCTGCGCCGTCCGGATCTGATGCACACGATGTATCTACAGCCGGGGGACATGCAGATCCTGAACAACCACGTCACGTTGCATTCCCGGACGGAATTCGTGGATCATGAGGAGCCCGCGCTGAAGCGCACGCTGTTCCGGTTGTGGCTGGCGCCGCCGGACTCGCCTCGGCTGCCCGATAGCTGGGAGCCGGCGTATCGGTCGGTGGCGGCGGGCGCGGTGCGGGGTGGGATTGCCGGCCAGGCTCAGGACGATGTGCGGCGGGGGTATGAACGCCGGCAGGCGGCCGATCTGGGGATGGTGGTGCCGGGGTAAGGATGGGCATAGGGGGGCAGCAAAGCGAGACCCGCAGATTGAACCGAGCATGACGCCTCACGAACAGGGCGGCAATATCGAGTGATCAAATCCAAGTCTGCGGCGACCGTCCCAAGATGCCCTCTGCCGTCTCGGCGAAAAAGGATCGGGCGGTGGAGAAAAATCGAGGCAATCCACCTTCGGCGTTCGGCAACAAATGCCATTCGGCCAATCGGATCAGATAACTGTCTCGGTCGTGGGCAGGCCAGGTTGCACTATCGAGCAACGCGGCTTGCAGTGCATTCCACACCTTTGCTCGACCACGCCGTAATCGGACCGTGTTCAATCCCAAATTGTCTATATGACCCTGGACGATGACCTCGGATGTCGCGACCTCAGTGCAAGCCGCCGTGTCGATTCCGATTGTCCCGTCCGGCCCAATGCGAAACATTGATGGTTGCGCGGGGATGCGTCGGGGGTCGAGATAGCCGGATGCCGGACGATCGCCTTTGCGTTGGCCGCAAGTGAGATTGTTCGGGTTGGGGGGTAAGACCCGTTCCGGATCGGGTGCCAGGGCACTCGATCCAAACATCACGCTGGTGTTACCCTGGCAGCAAGCCAAGAGGTTGGAGAAGTCGAGCGCAAGCTCGGGCGCACCATGGGAGCCGCCTCTTGGAATGAAGTGTTCGATTTGCCGATCGTCTACAATCAACTGAATCTCACAATAGGCGCACAGACCATGTTGGATAGCGCTCAGCGCATCCGTCAGTTCATTTTTCGGCGCGCCGCGGAAGTGGGTCCAGGTTTGTCCGGCTGTTGGGTCCGCTCGAAAACATGCGAGTCCAGGAGGTTCGGCGGTCAGGCCGGCAATGCGCTTCATGCCTGCCTTGCCAGATCGCGCATGATCCGACGCCTTGCGATCTCGACATCGGCCGCACCCAAGTCAAAGTCGGCCGGAGACAGCTTTTCAAGTTCGCCTCGCACCTTCAATGCCTCCTGACCCTCACCGTCGCCAGCCGCAATGAGGTCCTGATAGTGGTGCAGCTTTTCGGTAAATGGATTCCGCGGACGTTCCTGGACTCCCATCTCGCCCTCCAGCACGTCACCTGAGCGTGCACCGTAGGTTGGGCCGCTGGCCTGTTCGGCGACAGCGCCATTAGCCGCGGCGCGCAGATGTATGATGTTCTCAGGCCGTACCGTCGTCAGTACCTGCGGACTGTGTGTTGACACAATGAACTGCGTGCCTGGAAATGTACGCATTAGATCTTCCAGGATCCGTTGCTGCCATTCTGGATGCAGATGCAGTTCAATCTCATCAATGAGTACGATCGCCTCTGAGATAAGTGGATCGGCCAAATGTGGGTTGGTTTGTGCCATCCGTCGCGCAAGATCGGCCGCGAGTCCCAGGACGATGCGGTAGCCCCCGCTCAATTGACTGAGTGCCAGCTTTTCTGGGCGTCTGTCCGGTCCGTCCCTCCGAACCACGAACTGAAGCGGATGGGTTTCGATATGCGGGTCGTGTACATCCGGCATCATACCTTCGATCGCACCTCGTACCGCGTTCAGTTCCGGCAGGCGGACGTTAAAATCTTTTTGTTCATCTTTTAGTCGTAGCTCCTCGTTTTCCTTCGCATGAAACCATTCAAATAATGACTTGAAGCTCGCTCTTGCAACCAAGGCGTCTTGATATGTGTCCAGGCGTCTAAATTCGCTTTTGAAATCCCGCCGCCTCGACGGTATGCTGAATACGGCTCGCTCTGTGTCGTACAATGCAAACACTGGCAGCGCCGGGGTTGCACCGTCCTTGATTTTCGCCTGTACTTCCGACAGCCAATTCGTCAGTTGGCTTGTATCGCTGGCACGACCAACGCCTAGTCGCTCGAACCAGGATTTGGAACCATATGACGTCCGTTCCCAGGTCAGGCCGGTCGTTGTGGTGAGACGAACTGCCGCACATTGATCCTCCCCCCGGATGTCGCTGTCTTTGAAGTTGATGCCGCCACGACGGGCCAAAAGTGTCGGCATGACACCAAGACCAACGGCGATGGCGGCGAGTACGCTTGTCTTTCCGTGTGCATTGTTGCCATGCAGCACGGTCAACCGCGGGTCGAGAGGCAGGTCCATCGCCTTGATGGCCCGGAAATTCTCGATGTGCACCGAGGAAATTTTCATGGCCAAGTCAATACCGCATGAGAAGCAGGCGAGAAAGTGCTCACCATCAATGTGGCGTCACTGTTGGTTTCCATGGGGAGGCGTGTTCCCCCAGGATTCTGGACAGCAGGGAACGAGTTGTTAATAGGATGGATGCATCGTCCCCGAGTTCCCGTGACGCGGCGGCCACTGACAATCTTGGCCGGTCGCGGCTATTACGCCTGTGCCGATGACGTTGCGGTCGCAACCCGTTGCTCCGCTCCAAAATTGCAAGCTGACTGTCATGAGGCGGAGAGCGATCGTCAATCCGTTTTCGCCACTTTCGCGCTGACCATCGCCTCGATCTCGGCAGCGTCGTAGCCGGCTTCGGCCAGGACTTCGCGGGTGTGCTGGCCGAGCCTGGGGGCGAAACGACCGGTTGGGGGCGTGGTTTCGGACCAGGTGCTGGGTTCGCGCATGGTGCGGATGCGGCCCTCGGATGGGTGGTCTTCCCACTTGAAGAAGCCGGCATCGGCCAGATGCGGGTCTTCCATCAGGGATTCCAGCGTGTGCGGGCGCATGCAGGGGATATCAGCCTTTTGCAGCAGGTCCAGCCATTCTTCCGTGGTGCGGTGCTGCAATTCCTCGCCCACCATTTCGTACAGCGAGTCGATGTTCGCGGTGCGGGCGCCGATATCGGCAAAACGGGGGTCGGATTCCAGGATGTGCCACTTGCCCGCGACCTCGAAGAAGCGGCGCCACTGGCCGTCGTTGTAGGGCAGCACGGCGAGGAAGCCGTCCTTGGTCGCGTAAGGCCGGCGCTGGCGCGACAGGGTGCGCGGATAGCCGGGCGGGCTGGTGGGCGGGTCGAAGGTGGTGCCCTGCATGTGTTCAGACAGCACGAACTGCGCCATGGTTTCGAACATCGGCACCTCGATCCGCTGGCCGATGCCGGTGCGGGCACGGGCGAGCAGCCCAGCCAGCAACGCGTTGGCCGCGGCGCCGCCGACGATACGGTCGATCGCCGCCATCGGGATGTAGCGTGGCTGGCCGGTGGATCGTTGTAGCAGCATCGGAATGCCGGAGGCGGCCTGGATCAGGTCGTCATAGGCCGGCCGCCCGGCATAACGCCCGCCGCTGCCGTAACCGACCATGCTGAGATAGACGATCGACGGGTTCAGCTTCTTGATCGACTCGTAATCGAGACCCAGCCGGTTCAACGCTCCCGGTCGGATATTGGACACGAAGGCATCGGCGCCGGGCACCAGGCGCAGGATTGCCTCTTTTGCCTGCTGCTGCTTCAGGTCCAGTGCGATGCTGCGCTTGCCGCGCGCATTATGCTGGAATGTGCCGCTCATACCGCGATGGCGCGGCACGCCGGTGTAGCGGGAGGAGTCGCCCTCCGGCGCTTCGACCTTGATCACGTCGGCACCATAGTCGGCGACGATGCGGGTGCACCAGGGCCCCATCTGCACGGTGGTCAGGTCGAGAATGCGTATGCCGGCTAGTGGTCCGCTCATTGAATATGTCCGCGCTTTTCTGAACAGGCCCCGGGAAGGGGGCTGACTGGGAAATGGCCGCCTGAGCGGCGAATGTTATCGGGGAGTTCGGGTTGGGTGCAACCCGCGGGGCCGCGACATGTGGGGACCGGGACAGGGTGTCTTGCCGTCTGCCGTGCCCCATCCATCAAGGCCGCACCGCGGGGGTCTCCACCTTCAGCCCGTTCGCCCGCCACGCCAGATACAGCGACAGTGCCACCAGTTCCGGCGAGTCGGGAGGAAACGGCTCCGCTCGCACGCCGGTCAGGCAGTTGCGCAGGCGACGATACAGGGACCCCATGCCCTGCCATTCCAGCCGATACAGCGGATAGCCGGTCGGATGCGCCTGCGGGATCGGGCTGCCGGCCAGGCGTTGGCCGGCCAACCGGTCGTGGCATTGTGCGCACGACAGATTGAGCTGACCCATGCGGGTTTCGAACAAAAGCCGCCCGGCGTCCAGGAACGGGAGAATCCGTGCGTCGTCGGCAATCGCCATGGGCATGCCGCGCGACTGCAGCCCGACATAGGCGGTCAGGCCGAGCATTGGGGCGGCGTCTGGGGGGAGCGGGGGGGCGCCCTGTCGGTCGGTCCGGCATTGCTGGATACGGCCTTCAAGGGTGATCGGGCGGGCCAGGGGCGGGTCGTATTTGGGGTACTGGGCGGCGACGCCGTGCATGGAAAGGGCCGCGTCCCCGTGGCAACCGGCGCAACTCCGGGCGGGGGACCCGGTGGGGGTGGACCACAGCGCCTGTCCCTGTACGACCCACAGAAACGCTGGATTCGCGGCATCATCGTCCTGCATGGCCCGGGTTTCTGGGCTGGCGTCGTCGTAGCCGGATCGTTTGGCATCCGCCGCGAGGGCGATCCCCGCGCCCGACACCAGCAGCATTGCGATGGCGATGCGTCCGATCATGCGACGGCGATCGGGACGGTCTCGGTCTGGGTCGCGCCCTGGTCATCGGTGAAGCGGATCGTCAGTTCGCCGCTTTGGGTCGCGACCGCCCAGAAGGCGAGGTAGGGATTGGCGGAGATCGCGGGAAACAGGGTCGCCTGGAACACCTCCTGCCCACCCAGGCTGCACGCGATCGAGTGAATGATCTCCCGCGGGATGGCCTGGCCGAACGTGTCGCGGCGCTGGCCGCTTTCCATCGGGTGGTTGATCAGCAGTTTCACCTCGAACGGTTCGCCGGCTCGGACCTGTTTCGGGGCATTGATCAGCACGCGGACCATGGGGCGCTCCTATTCCAGGCAGGCGGCCAGGGTGACGAGCAGTTCCACCCGGTCCTGCCAGAACGTCCCATCCGCCAGTTCCGCGAGCGCCGTGACCGTCTGGGAGTCCGCCAGGCGGATGCGGGTTGCGATCCGAGGGGCGCCGGACGCGGGGCCGAAGCGCAGGCGCAGAATCTCGGGCAAGGGATTGCCGTCGGCGAACACATGCAACGTACGTATGGAACCGGGGGGAGCGTCGACGCTGACGGTCATGGCAACGGCGTTGCCGTTTTCCACCAGCACGGGCAGGTCCAGGGAGACCTTGCCGGTTTGGACCGGTGTTGCACCGGCGATAGCCCGGATCAGGTCGGTGACCTGGTGGGGGCTGGCGCGCGCACCCATGGGCGGCAGGATCGCGCCGGCGAGGGCGGTCAGCACGAAGCGGCGGCGGGCCAGGGGAAGGGCGGCGGTCAATGCCGTCATGGTGCCCCCAGGGGTTCCCCCAAGGGTGGTTCCCCCAGGGGTTCCCCCAGGGTGGTCAGGAAGGCCACCACATCCTCGATCTGTTCGGCGGTCAGCACCGGTTTGCCTTGCCATGGTTGCCCTACGCGGTTGAGCCCGGTGGTCAGGTAGTAGGCTGGCATCACCGTGTCCGGATTGAAGCGCGCGGGATCGACCAGGCGCAAGCGGATTTCGCCGGGCGACAGGCGGGCGCCGACGCCAGCCAGGGACGGTCCGATCGAGCCTTGCAGATGTGGCGCCGGGAAGGGCCCGGAATGGCACAGCAGGCAGGCGCTGGCCGCTCGATTCAGGACGATGCGGCGTCCGTTGTCGGGGTTGCCTGGGCTGGCGGTCAGGGGGGTGTCGATGGTGGGGGGGCTGGCGGTCGGGGCGCTGGGCGCTGAAAGGACGCAGGCTGCGAGCAGGAGGCGGCCGACGATCCCCCGGCGACTCTGGCCCGGTTGGGTCTGTGCGGTTCGGGTCGTGGTCAGGTTTGACGTCAATGGCATCGCCGCCAGTCTTGCGTGGAAAGGCCGCCGAGGCCAACCCGCCCTGGCCACCGGGTGCGATTCAACATTGTACAGACTCGCCTCACCGTCATTGCCTGGCTTGACCCACGGCTGTCCGGTTTAAATTACTTGTACTTTCCACCTTTATGGATTCGACTCTAACCATCGCAATGCCGCGAATCGGGACAGGGTCGAAGCACATGGAACCGCACAGGAATACAGTCATATACAGCCTCCTCCAGCGGGT
>CAMBXJ010000143.1 GCA_945871455.1 Asaia bogorensis | reverse complement strand
CGGCATAGAACGCGGTGATCGGCATTATGGGCATAAGACGGATGCCGACGCCTCTCGGATCATCCCCCGCGCCAAAATATCCGCAAAACCCTCGGCTGGCACCCCGCCCTGAGCGCCATTACCGAACTTGATCCAGCAACCGTGCGCCGCACCGCCAAAGGGGCGGGTTTGGGGATCAAGTCCGTCAATGACGATCAGGGGACGCGATCGGTATCCGTCGCCGCCATGGGACCCGGGGGCACCATGGCGGCGACGACGGAAGGCACGCTCCCGCCGCGCGGGCGGTGAGGGCCTATCCCTTCTTCGCGACCAGCGGGCAGTCGCCCTTGTCCAGCGGGCGGATGACTTCCTCGGCCGGAATGCGGGCCAGGATCTTGTAGAAATCCCAGGGACCTTTGGATTCCTCGGGCGTCTTGACCTGCACCAGCCAGGCGTCGCGCATCACGCGGCCGTCCTCGCGGATCCAGCCGTCCTTCACCACGGGATCGTTGATCTTCATCTCCCGCATCTTCTTGGCGACCGCCTTCGCCTCATCCGTGCCCGCCGCCTGCACCGCCTTCAGGTAATGCATGGTCGCGCCATAATCGGCCAGATGGATGAAGTTCGGCGGCGTGCCGTGGCGCGCCATGAAGCGCGCGGAGAAGGCGCGGGTCTCGTCGTTCAGGTCCCAGTAGCCGAAATCGGTCACCACCAGACCACCAGCGGCCTTCAGCCCCAGAGAGCGGAAATCGTGGATCACCGCCAGCAGAGCCGCCAGGCGGGTGCCGCCGCGGGTGACGCCGAATTCGGCGGCCTGCTTGACGCTGTTGATGAAATCGCCGCCCGCATTGGCCAGCCCGATCACCTTGGCGCCGGAGCCTTGCGCCTGCAGCAGGAAGGCGGAGAAGTCGGCATTGTTGATCGGCACGCGCGATCCGCCGAGAACCTTGCCGCCGGCTTCCTTCACGAAGGCGGCCGTGTCGCGCTCCAGCGCATGACCGAACGCATAATCGGCGGTCAGGAAGTACCAGCTATCGCCGCCCTGCTTCACCACTGCCTTGCCGGTGCCGGCCGCCAGCGCATAGGTGTCGTAGGTCCAGCCAAACCCGACCGGGGAGCACGCCTTGCCGGTAAAATCCGACGTTGCTGCCGCGGTGTTCAGCAGGATCCGGTTCTTGTCGCGGGTGATCCCCTGCGTCGCCAGCGCCACGGCCGAATTGGCGACCGACGTGATCACGTCGACCTTTTCCTCATCGATCCACTTGCGCGCCAGGGATGAGGCGACATCGGCCTTGTTCTGGTGATCCGCGGCGATGACCTCGATCTTCTTGCCTAGCACGGTGCCGCCGAAATCCTCGACCGCCATCTGCGTGGCCGTGACGGTGCCCTTGCCGGTGTTGTCGGAATAAAGCCCGGTCAGATCGGTCAGAACGGCAATCTTGACGACGTCGTCCGAAACTTGCGCCTGTGCGGGCGCAATGGCGAGCGCCGCGGCCAGCAGGCCGGCGAGGGGAATGTGCTTCACGTGTCAGGTCTCCAGGGAAAGTCCCGTCCGGCCACCGGCGGGAGCGGCGGCAATCTGCCGAGCCAGGGCGTCAGGGTCAAATGGTGGTGTGCTCAGCGCGGCGATTGGGGCGATTGCGGCGATTGAGAGCCGTTCGGCAGATGACGGGCAAATTCCGGGCGGCCCTTCAACGCCGCGATGTCGCGGGCCATGAGTTTCTCCAACCGCCCGGGGGCGAAGCCGAGATCCTGCAAACCGGGCCAGGGATTGGCGACTTCCCGATACGCGCTGATCAGCCCGTCGCGGATGGTCATGATCGCCACGCCCTCGAACATCGCGCGCCTGCCTTCCATGCCGGCCAGTCGGGAGGCGAAACTGAAGGCATAGCGTGCATACAAGGTCGAACCGTCAAACACCGGCGTGTGCATGTCCCAGCGGAAATCCGAGGCGTCACGGTAGAACCAGTCCGACAGCATGGCGGCGATCCGCTCCCGACCGCGGAATTCGCCGTAGAAAACATCGTGGTAGACCCCGTCCTCGGTGAACAGGGCCGCGAACGCCGTCGCGTCGCCGGCCTCTACCGTTCGGCAGAATCGGGTGGGAATGTCGGTCGGGTCCATGGCTTCCTCCGTCGTTGGCGGCAGTTCAGCACAACACTGATGATCGTGGCAGATCGACCGTCGCCCGCAGACCTCCACCCGGCCGGTTGGTCAGCACGATCCGCCCGTCATGCGCCTCCGCGATTGTTTGCGCGATCGCCAGGCCCAGGCCGGTCCCGCCGGTGTCGCGGCTGCGCGACTGCTCCAGGCGGAAATACGGTTCGAACACGTTGAGCAAATCGGCCTCCGGAATGCCTGGACCGTCGTCGTCGATCACGATGCGGACCCGATCCGCCGTGGTCTGAAGCGTCAACCCAGCGCGCTGTCCGTATTTGACCGCGTTGTCGAGCAGGTTGGTCACCGCCCGTCGCAACCCGCCCGGCTGGCATTCCAGCACCACCGGGTCGGCCGGCTCCATCGTCACCGGCATGCCGGCATCCGCCATGTCATCGACGATGGACGCCAGCAGAGCGGTCAGATCGGTCCGCCGCCGTGTCTCCGGCGCGGATGCGTCGCGGGCAAATTTCAGGGTCGCATCGACCATGTTGTCCAGGGTCTCGACGCTGGCGAGCATGCGGTCCCGCTCCTCGGTTTCGCGCAATCCCTCGATCCGCAGGCTTTCGATCCGCAGGCGCAGCAGGGTCAGCGGCGTGCGCAGGTCGTGCGACAGGGCGGCCAGCATGGTGGTCCGGTTTTGCAGCAGCCGTTGCAGGCGCGCCTGCATGTCGTTGAACGCCTGGGCCGCCTGGCGCATCTCGGCGGACCCGGTTTCCGCGATGGGTGGCGCGTTAACGTCATGTCCCAGACGTTGAGCGGCCCGGGTCACGACGCCCAAGGGCGCGGTGGCGCGCCGCACCACCCAGACGCTTGCCAGGATGACGATGCCGGACATGACGCCCATGGCGATCAGGAATTGCCAGGATGTGGTCGGCGCAGTGTCGGGCAGGCCCAGGTTGAAGTTCAGCCACTGCCCATCGGTCAGTTGCATGGAGACCCGGATGCGCCGCCAGTGCGGCGGTCCCGGGCCGCCCGGGCGCGGACCCGGCCCAATGCCAGGCGTTCCAGGTCCATGCGTTCCGGGTCCATGCATCCCGGGTCCCGGCATTCCGGTCCCATGCGTCCCGGTCCCATGCATCCAGGGACCCGTCGCATCGCCATCGGCGACCGCCGGACGCCGCGGCATCCTGGGGCTTTTCTCCTGTGCGCCCAACCGTTCCGCCTCTGCCGAGGCCCCACCCGCCGCGGCGTTGGTCTCTCGCCGGCCGGTGCCACCCGCGTCCGGGACCGGCTCGGTCCAGGCGTCGTCGTGATGGAACAGCCGACCCGTCTCCGGCTTGGCCTGACCCGGGGGGCGGGTGACCAGAACCTGCAATTTGGCGCCCAGAGCATGCGGAAGCTGGTCCAGCAGATAGGCGCGGATCGGCGGATCGGTGGCGTCCGTGGTCGCCGGGATGGCGGGGGGCGGCCGGGACGACAGGGAAATCCGCAGCCTGGGATCGGTGGCCGCGGCGATCAGGCGAATACGCCATTCCGGCGGCGCCTCGTCGATCAGATGGGCCAGGTTGGCGATCCGCTGGGCCGCGGCATGGCCGCCGATCGCACGGGCAACGCGGGTCCGGTCGGATGTGTAGATCCAGCCGGCGACCATATGCGATACGACCAGCCCCGCCAGCAGGATCAGGATCATCTGGCTGATCAGCGTCTTCGGCCAGAACCGCCTCATGCAAGCTCGACCGCGGGCGTGAACATGTAGCCGCCGCCCCAGATCGTCTTGATCAGTCTTGGATCGGCCGGGTCAAGCTCCAGCTTGCGGCGCAGGCGGCTTACCTGCGTATCGATGCCGCGGTCGAACGCCACCGCCGCCCGCCCGCGGGCCAGATCCAGCAACTGCTCGCGGTTCAACACCCGTTGCGGCCGTTCGACCAGGACCACCAGCAGGTCGTATTCTCCGGTGCTCAGCGGCACGGCGACGCCATCCGCGCGCAACAGGTCGCGGGTTTCGGTGTCCAGCACCCAGCGGTCGAAGCGATACTGCTTCGCGGCGGTCGGGCGAGCGACCCGCGCCGGATCGGCCGGCCCGCGGCGCAGCACGGCCCGGATGCGGGCGATCAGTTCCCGGCTGCCGAACGGCTTGGGCAGATAGTCGTCGGCGCCCATTTCCAGGCCGATGACCCGGTCGATTTCCTCCCCCTTCGCCGTCAGCATGATAATCGGCACGTCACTGTCCGCCCTTACCGCACGACACAGCGACAGCCCGTCCTCTCCGGGCAACATCAGATCCAGCAGGATCAGGTCGATGCGCCCGTCCGCCAGGATCTTGCGCATCGCCTTGCCGTCCGCCGCCGAACTGGTGCGGAACCCTTCGCGGCCGAGGGTGCGGGCAACGAGTTCCCGAATCTCGTGATGGTCGTCCACGATCAGGATGTGCGGGCTGGTGTTCATGGACGGAAAATAGGTGGCCGGCGGGGGAATCGGTGGGGAAAAATTGTAGCAAGATGTGGCCAGGCGGCGACCTGACACACTCTGTCATGATTTAGATCGAATCGGACAAACCTTGGTGACCGGCAGGCACCATATGAGGCGTGTCGGCCCCAGACGGTGCCGTCTCAGGAAACAGGAATTTCGCCATGAGAATGATCAAAAGCGCCCTCGCGATCGCCACCATCGGCGCCATGCTCGGTGGGACGGTACTGACCGCCAGTGCACAACCGGCCGGCCCAGCGGCAGGGCACCCCGCCACCCCTGGCGCGATGGCACCGATGGGTGGCCAGATGCCCGGGGGGATGCATGGTGGGATGCCCGGGGGGATGGCCGGGGGGATGCCCGGGGGGATGCATGGGTCGATGCCTGGTCACGGGATGCGGGACCCGGCGGAGCACCTCAAATCCTTGCGGGCAGACATCGGCATCACCGATGCGCAGGCAGGGGCGTGGGACGCCTACGCGAAGGTCGTGCAGGACACGGCGACCCAGATGCGGGCGAGCCGGCAGGGAATGAACCGGCACACGCTGATGGAGATGTCGACCCCGGATCGGTTGGCGTTCCTGATGAAGCAGCGCGACCAGCGGGAGAAGGCGCATGGTGTGGTCAAGGCCGCCGCCGATGCGCTGCTGCCGGTGCTGACCGACACGCAGAAGGTCCGGGCGCTGATGGAACTGCCGGGCCTCGCCGGGCCCGGCATGATGATGAAGCATCACGCCATGCGGATGCAGGGGCACGGCGCGCCGGCCGCGCGCTGAACAACAACGGGACGCCCTTGATTGGGCGTCCCGCTCGTCCCCCCTCGTCGTTGCCGAGCTTGACCCGGCGACCCGCGCTTCGACGGTGGGGGGCGCGTGTGGATAATTGTTCCGGCCGGTTGCGATAGGCGTCAAAGTAAACGCTCCATCCGATGTTATACTAACCGCCCCAACCACTGACCCATGGGTGGCCGCTGTCATTGCGAGCGCAGTGGAGCAATCCAGGGGTCTGGCGCTAGCGAACCTGTTGGTTGCCCTGGATTGCTTCGCTACGCTCGCAATGACAGCGGCCGTGGTCGCCTTGGGTCACTGGTTCGGCCGGTTGGTATTACTCACGTTCTCTGCCCGTCGTTGCGGCGCGTCCCATTGCGCACCTTCTCATGATCCTGCCTCACGAAGGGCCGCCCGCACAGGCCGGCGCGTCGCGCATAACGCGGAACAGAGCGGCGAAGTCGGTCCGCGCGACCAACAACAGACACCGCGGGACGAAGCCGGTCAGATTGGCATCGGCCCCGGCCTCCAGCATCAGCACATAATCGAACCCAAGCAGCGCCGGTAACGCGGTGTCGGGTTCGGCCACCAGGCCAGCATGTGAAGGCATATGGCGCGCCGCGAGAACCAGCCGGTCGTAATCGGCTCGCAGGCTGATAGGTTGCTGTGCAGGATTGGCGAACAGTCCCGGCCAGAAGGCCCCTCGTTCGATCAGCAGCAGCGCGGGCTGATGAAATTCCATGCGAAGCGTGTTGGACAGCCGGCGGCTGCGCGGACCGGCATCCCAATACGCCGGCGCCTCGTCCCGCGGCACGTTGGTCACATAGACCGCGGCGCCTGGCGGGACATCGGCGATCACGGAACGGAGATCCGCAAGGTCTCGTCGATGATCGGTCCAGGCATCCGCCAACACACCCATTCGCACCAGAAACAATGCCATGCCGCCAACGGCAACCAACCTCCATGCGATAGGGCGCTGGACAACCGGGTCGATGACCGCGAACACCAGCCACCCCGCCATGATGGCGAACCTGGTATCGAGGAAGCTCGCGCCCTTGAGATCGAACGGGAGCACCACGTAGGCCGCCACCACCACAACCAGCGCCACGACGGCGCGCGGCGCGACCACCAGCCGGCCGGTCGCGATGCCCAGAATGATACCGCCATAGACCACGGCCACGCTGAACAGGTCGAGCGGGAGGTCGTAATTGATGAACGGCGTGGCAGCCTGCAAGGTTTTGTCATACAGGTTCATCCAATGCATGCTGGCCGGCACCTCTCGCAGTGTCGTCAGCAGCGACAGCACCACCGGCCCGGCCACCACCGGCAGCAGCCCCGCCGCTCGGCCTGCCATCCCCCGGTTCGTCCGCGCGGCGTGCAACTCGGCACTGCCGATCAGCACCAGGAAGAACGCCAACCCCATCAGGTGACAGAAGAACAGCAACACCGACGCCACCGATGCCGCCATGATGGTTGCGACCGGCCTGTGTTCCCGCCAGGACAGCCAGAAGGCGGCACACAGCATCGCCAGCCCGCTGCCAATCGCCCAGTTCAGGAATCCAAGGAGAAACGTGCAGTTATAGGCCACCAGGGCAGAACCGAGCGGCCAATACGACCGCCGTCCGAACAGAGCGCGATGCAAGGCGACGGCGCCCGCCAGATTGAGCAACAGAATGCCGCCCAACAGAGTCCGCCCGGCCACATGGACCGGCAGCACGTCCAGCAGCGGTGTTCCGATCACGTCGATGGCAAGGTTCGGGATGATCGTCCAGCGCGGCAAGAACACCGGGCCCAGCACCGCGTCGTCTGGCCCCGCATGCAGCAGGACCAGACGGGCGAGATGGTTCGGATAGTCGAGGACGGGCGGGACGTCGGTGATCAGGAGCGGTGCCAGCAGCAGCGATGCCGCCACCGCCAGCACCAGCCACCACAGGCCGCACCCCGCGTCGGGATTGCGGTTTCCGATTGTCACCCGGCCGAGCGGACGGGCCGGCACCGGGGAGGGCGGATGTGTTGCGTATTCACAGCCGCGTACGTTAGTCGATGAAGCTGGCATTGCAAATCGGATACTCCCCATGACAGGAAGACGCGCCGTCCGATTAGTCTGGCGCCATGGGTGACTTTTCCGTCGAATGGCTGGGGCTTCGGGAATCGGTCGACCAGCGTTCCCGCAACGCCACCCTGGCAACCGCTCTGCGGGCGGCGTTCGCGGGTGTTCGCGGCGTCAGGGTGGTCGATATCGGATGTGGCACCGGGGCCAATCTGCGCGCGACCGCGCCCCTGCTGGGCACGGAGCAGGATTGGACGTTGCTGGACAACGACATGGCTCTGCTGGACGCCGCTCGACATACAATCGCGGCGTGGGCGAATGAGGCGGAACCGATCCCGGACGGGTTGCGCCTGATCAAGGACGGCAAGGCCATCAGGGTCCGGCTTTGCCGCTGCGACATAGCCGCGGACCCTGGCGGATCGATGGCGGAGGACGCCAATCTGGTGATGGCATCTGCCTTCTTCGACCTGGTGTCCCCCGCCTTCATAGACAAAGTGGTCGCGGCCGTCGTGCGTCGCAACGCGGCCTTCTACACGGTCCTGACCTATGATGGCGCCCAACAGTGGTTACCGGCCTGTCCGCTCGATGCGCGGATGTGGCGCGCCTTCAACGAGCATCAGAAAGCCGACAAGGGGTTTGGGCCGTCCGCCGGGCCGGGCGCGTCCGCACTGCTGCGCCAGGCCTTCGATGCCGCCGGCTATCGCACGGAAATCGGAGACAGCCCCTGGCAGCTTGGTGCGGCCGACACTGAATTGATGGATCAACTGGCCGACGGCGTGGTTGCCGCCGTCGCCGAAACCGGACAGGTCCCCGCAGCCGAGATCGTGGCATGGCGGAGGTTTGCTCGGTCCGGGGTGCGGGTCGGGCACCAGGACCTTCTGGCGTTACCGGCCGGGTGGTAACGCGGTCGTATGGGTCAATGCTTCGGCCGGTTTGCACCAAGCCACGGAAGCATCCGCAACAGCACCCCATCACGGCGAATGAAGTGGTGATACAGCGCCGCCGCCGTATGCATGACCAGCAGGAACGCAAGCACAAACGCCGTAATCATGTGCAGCCGCAGCACCCAGACGCTCGCGGCGTTGTCGGGCCGGACGACGGCGGGCAGCGAGAACAGGCCAAATACATCCAGTGCCGGATAAAGTTGAACGCCAAACCAGCCAATCAGCGCGACAATGATCAACAAGGCGTAGATGGCCCAGTGCGTCAGGTGGCTGACACGCTTCTGCCACGGCTCCAGGCTGGGCTCGTCCGTGGGCGCACCGTGGCGGACCCGGTAGAACAGGCGCGCAACGACGACGAGAAAGACAATGACGCCAAGCAGCTTATGGGCGCTGTACGCGGTGTTCGTTGTGAAATCCCAGATATCCAGCCATGACGCGCGAACCAGCATGAAGATGCCGAGGGCAAACTGAATCGCGACGAGAGCGAACGTCCACCAGTGGAAATGGCGGGCCACGGCACTATAGGTCTGGGGTTCATTCGCGGGCATGACGTTACCTCCAGGCCGGACAACCGAACCATGCCCGCCGCGGCCGATCAAGCCTGACCCGACCGCGCGTGACACCGGTTTGGCGGACCCTAACGTTGGCCCGACTTGCCGTCCGCGCAAAGTCTTCGATCCGTGCCCCAATTCCCGAACCGGGACTCAGGGTCCGGGAGCGGGGGTTGTGGTCCACGTCGCGGGGCTGGCAGGCGCTATCGGTCACGATCGGACCGCTAGGCCGCCAGCATCCGCCCGCTGTTGCATTCCGCCAGCAAAGGCCGCACCCAACGAGCGAACCGCGTCGCTTCCTCGTCATGCAAGTAGCCGGACAGACAGAAAGACACGCATCCCAGATCGATAAATTCCTGTAACGTCGCCGCGCATTGCGCCGGGTTGCCTACCACGACGATCC
>CAMBXJ010000142.1 GCA_945871455.1 Asaia bogorensis | reverse complement strand
GGCCAGGAGGGGGGGCCAGGCGGGGGGCCAGGCGGGGGCGTTGACACCTCACGCGATGCGTCCGACGATCCAGACCAATAACAGTCGATCGTCTTGCCCATCAATAACTGTCGTTGCGACCGCGGATCCGGATTGGCCCACGGCTACCGGGTCCGACCATGCATCGGTGGTGGACGCAGAGGGTCGGTCACGCATTCCAGGCAATGTCCATCTTGACAAAGGTGGCATAGGAGGCGTTCGCTATGCTCAACGGTCCGTGCGGCCTCCGGGACAGCATCTTCAGACATTTTATGTCGGCTGTCCTGATCGAACGACGGCGGGCCACTCCCCGAGCCCCGCTGCCGCTCCTTGCAAGGGGAGAAGGCGCGCCAGGGGAACGTGCCGCGTCCATCGATCGCGTGAAGCCAGATAACCAGAACATCACCGCACGACACGGAGAGTTCGCACCATAAACGGAGAGTCCACCATGCCCATGCAACGTATCCAGTTCGCCGAATCCATCGAACCCTTGGTCCAGTTCATCGAGGATACCCCCGCGAGCGAGATCATCGACCTGACCCTTGCCAAGCTGCGCGCTGGGGTCCCGATGCAGACCATGCTCACCGCTTCCGCCCTGGCGGTCACCCGATCCTCCGACCTGCCGCCCGGTCACCATGGCGGGCCGCTCCATCCAGTCGCCGGCGTGCATGCGATTTCCAACCTGGTCAACCGCCTGGACGGCGAGCAGCGCTTCGTGCCCATCCTGCAGCACGTCGCCCTGTCCAACCGGCATATCAACCACCCGGAAATGGGCCCCTATACGCTGCTGGAATTCAAGCCGCTGGATGCCGGTGGGGTGGAAGCGACCAAGGCCGCCTTCCTGCATTCCTGCACCCGCGGCGAAAGCAACAAGGCCGACCATTTCTTCCTGTGGCTGTGGCAGAACATCCCGCCGATCGAGGCGCTGGATCTGCTGCTGACCGTCGCCATCCCGAAGAACATCCTGGATGACCACTATTTCATCTATCCCGCCTTCGCCTGGCGCGCGATCGAGACGCTGGGGCCGGAATATCTCGATATCCTGATGCGCCCCGCCGTGCGCTACGTGGCCCGCTTCCCGAAGGCACCCTCGATCCCGGAAGTGGAAAACCTGCTCAGCGAATACGACCTTCTGACCTGCGTCACCCGCATGAAGACCGGTGACGACGAAACCGCCGCGATCGGCGCGTTGGGGGAGGCCATTCGCTCCACCGACAACTACAACGACATCCCGGTGATGATGGCAAAGGCCCTGGCCGAAGGCCTGTCCCTGGAAGGCACCGGCGAAGCTCTGTCCATCGGCGCGGCCGGGCTGTTCCTGCGGTCCCTGACCGGCAACCCGATGGACGTGCATCTGCACACCAGCGCCAATCTCCGCCGTTATCTGATCGGCCTCGATGGGCTGAGCCTGCGCAACAAAATCCTGACCCTGCTGCTGTGGCACACGGGCCCGGAAGTGAAGTCGACCCAGCGCCGGATGGAGCCCGCGCCGCAGCCGGATGCCGCCAAGGTGGCGGCCCTGCCATTCCGTACCCAGGCGGATCTGCTGGAAGCACTGTCCCAGAGCATTTATGACCAGCCGCCGACCGACTGGTCGACGGTTAGTAATCTGGGCCTGATGCGGGCGGTGCCGGACGTGAAGATCACGGTCAATCTGGCGCAGCAATACGTGAACCTCGGCTACGACCCGGAAGTGCTGATGAAGCGTCTGGGAGAGATCGTCTGCCGCGACAACTTCACCGAAATGCACGCCTATAAGCACCACCAGGCGATCGTCGAGGAATTCTACGCGACTCGTGCCCCCTGGCGCGGGATGCATCTGGTCGCCGGCGCCCAGGCCGCGGCGATTTCCCACGGCAAGAGCATGGAGACCTACGAAGGCGCCCTGGAACTGCTGCACGACTGAGGGTCGCTGATCGGAAAACCGGGGGGCCTCGCGCCCCCCGGACGTCCGGGTGCCTGACCCGAGCGTATGCGGAGAAAATTCTCCCCCTCCCGCAAGGGGAGGAGGAGAATTTTCTCCGCTGCCTATGCATACGACCGCCGCAAATCCCGAACCGAAGCCGCGTGCAGCGTCGTGGACCGGCCTCACTTGGCAGTCCATCAAACCAGGATCTTTGCCGTCCTCGCGACGGGACTTGACCCGACACCCGATGCTGGCGCACGTACGCGCCATGCGCGCTCATGTCACCGCAACGCTTCCCACCCGCCTCCAGCCGGCGACCCTACAGCGCGCCCTCCGGGACATCCACGCCGAGCAGCGCCGTGATCGCTGAACTGGGGCATTTCGCGCTGATTCTGGCGCTGTTGGTGGCCGTGGTGCAGGCGGTCATTCCGTTGATTGGCGCGGCCCGCGGCAACACGGCATGGATGGGCGTCGGCCGGTCCTGTGCGCTGACCGGGTTCCTGCTGGCGGGGCTTTCCATGGCCGCGTTGGTGCACGCCTATGTCACCTCCGACTTTTCCCTGGTGAACGTCTATCAGAACAGCCACAGCGACAAACCGCTGCTCTACAAACTCACCGGGGCCTGGAGCAACCACGAGGGCTCCATGCTCCTCTGGGTCTTTACCCTCGCCGTCTGTTCGGCCGCGGTCGCAGTGTTCAGCCACAACCTGCCGCCGGCGTTGCAGGCGCGGGTGCTGGCGGTACAGGGCATGATCGGGGTCGGATTCCTGCTGTTCATCCTGTTCACATCCAACCCGTTCGCCCGCAATTTCCCCGTTCCGCCGAACGGACGCGGCCTGAATCCGGTGCTGCAGGACCCCGGCCTCGCCTTCCATCCGCCCTTTCTATACCTCGGCTATGTCGGGTTTTCCGTCGCCTTCGCCTTCGCCGTCGCCGCCCTGATCGAGGGCAAGGTGGACCCCGCCTGGGCACGCTGGGTGCGGCCCTGGACCCTGGCATCCTGGTGCGCGCTGACCATCGGCATCGCGATGGGAAGCTGGTGGGCCTACTACACCCTGGGCTGGGGCGGCTGGTGGTTCTGGGATCCCGTCGAAAACGCCTCCTTCATGCCCTGGCTGCTCGGCACCGCCCTCATCCACTCCTCCATCGTCGTGGAAAAACGTGACACGCTGAAAGCGTGGACCGTCCTGCTGGCGATCCTGACCTTCTCCCTGTCCCTGGTCGGCACCTTCCTGGTGCGGTCCGGCGTGCTGACCTCCGTCCATGCCTTCGCCACCGATCCGGCGCGCGGGATGTTCATCCTGTTGCTGCTGATCGCGGCCATTGGCGGGTCCCTGGTCCTGTTCGCGATCCGAGCACCCACGCTGCGCGGAGGCGGCCTGTTCGCGCCGTTGTCGCGGGAGGGGGCGTTGGTGCTGAACAATCTGCTGCTGTCCTGTAGCTGCGCGACGGTGTTCCTGGGCACCCTGTATCCGCTGTTTCTGGACGCGGTGGGCGGGCCGAAATTGTCCGTCGGTTTCCCGTTCTTCAACGCCACCTTCACCCCCCTGATGGTGCCGCTGGTGATCGCCGTCGGCATCGGCCCCATGCTGGCCTGGAAGCGCGGCGATCTTCTAGGAGCCCTGCAACGGCTTTGGGTGGCCTATCTTACGACCGGCCTCGTGATCCTGATCATGCTCTACATCACGCAGGGCGGCCCGATCCTCGCGATCCTGGGCCTTGGACTGGCCGCCTGGCTGTTCACCGCGGTGCTGGTTGAACTCGCCGAACGCGTGCGCCTGTTCCGCATCCCCATCGGCCAGAGCCTGCGACGCGCCATCCAACTGCCCCGGTCCGCCTATGGCATGACCTTGGCGCATCTTGGCCTTGCCGTGTCGGTCGCCGGTTTCGCGGCATCCGCATTCGACCGGGAAGCCATTGAGGTCCTACGGCCCGGCGGCTCCCTGGAACTCGCCGGCTACACGGTCCGGTTGGATCGGGTGGAACGGCGGGAGGGCGCCAATTTCACCGCCGACGAGGCCGTGATCCGCATCAGCAGCGGCGAGCGGTTCGTGGCCGAACTGCGTCCGCAGCGGAAATTCTTCCCGGTTCAGCAGCAAACCACCGCCGATACGGCGATCCGCACCAACTTCCTGGCCGATCTCTATGTCGCGCTGGGAGACGCCGACGGGGCCGGCAACTGGACAATCCGCGCCTACTGGAAGCCGCTGGTGCCATGGATCTGGATCGGCGCCATGATCATGGCCTTTGGCGGCATGGTCAGCCTCAGCGACCGGCGCTGGCGCATCGGCATTGCCCAGCGGGCCCGCCCCGCTGTCGCCCAGCCCGCCGCCGGGGATTGAGATGCGCCGCCTGTTGTACCTGCTTCCGGTCGGCCTGTTCGTGGTGCTGGCGCTCTATTTCGCCTGGGCCTTGCGCCCGGGGCACGACCCGCGTGTTCTGCCATCCGCGCTGATCGACAAGGAAGCCCCCGCCTTCGAACTGGCCGCGCTGAACGGCACCGGCACGCTCAGCCGCGACGGACTGCGGGGCCAACCCGTCGTAATCAACTTTTTCGCCTCCTGGTGCGCCCCCTGCCGCATTGAACATCCCGTGCTGATGCGCCTGGCCAGGCAGGAGAAAATCCCGCTCTACGGCATCGCCTACAAGGACAAGCCGGAAGATTCGAGCCGGTTTCTGAACCAATTCGGCGACCCATACCGTGCCATCGGGGTGGATCGGGATGGGCGCACGGGACTGGATTTCGGCGCCTATGGAGTGCCGGAGACCTATGTGCTGGACGCGAACGGGCGGGTCCGCAAACGCTTCGTCGGGCCGCTGAGCGTCGAGACCGTGGAGCGGGAGTTGCTGCCATTGCTGCGGACGCTGGCGGGGTCATGAGAAGGGTGCGGCAGCGCGGGGCTTCCGCCCCGGACCCCGACCAGCGGGCTTTGCCCCCTGGACCCCCACCAAGGGCGACGGCCCTTGGAACCCGGACCATTGGTGCCTTCAGGTTAGGGGGCCTGCCCGGACCTCTCGCCGTCCGGGTAGGCCCCCTATCCTGAAGGCACCAAAAGAATCGCATTACAAAGGCCGCGCCTTTGGTGGGGTCCAGGGGCAAAGCCCCTGGCGGGGTCCGGGGCGGAGCCCCGCCCTTCCCCCGTTAACTCAAAATTCCACCTGCTCCACCGACACCACTTCCGGCACATAATGGCGCAGCATGTTCTCAATCCCATGCTTCAACGTCGCACGCGAAGACGGGCACCCGGAACACGCCCCCTGCATATGCAGTCGGACAATCCCCTCCCGATACCCGCGGAACACGATATCGCCGCCATCGCCGGCCACCGCCGGGCGCACGCGTGTGTCCAGCAGTTCCTTGATCTGGTCGACGATCTCCCGGTCCGCCGGATCGACATCTTCCTCATACAGGTCGTCGTCGAAGGCCGGGTCGATCACCGGACGGCCGGCGACGAAATGCTCCATGATCGCGCCCAGCACCTGGGGCTTCAGCGCCTGCCAGGCGATCGTATCGGTCTTGGTCACGGTGACGAAATCGCCGCCCAAAAACACGCGCGCCACACCGGGCAGGGCGAACAGCGACATCGCCAACGGGCTGCGTTCGGCTGACGTGGCCGACGCGAAATCGGCGGTCGTAAGCCCCATCACATCCTGTCCGGGCAGGAATTTCAACGTGGCCGGATTGGGGGTGCCTTCGGTTTCGATGAACATTGCGACCAACCTACACGGAGCATGAGGTGAAACCGGACCGCTCTGGTCCGGTCGGTAAGCGCTACATCGGGCGAATCAGCGCGTCTGACAAGGGGGCCGTGACGCATCAGGTACGCAACCGGCACTCGCCGGCCATGCACGCGGTCAGTCGGCCGCGATCGAAACCCCGACGATCCGGGATTCCCGCGCATAGGCGCGGACGACATCGCCGAACTGCGCGAAGATGGCGCGCGACAATGCGTCCTCCGGCCAGTCATATTCGGGATGCCATTGCACACCGACGGCAAAGCCCGGCGCCGGACGCTGCGGGGTGGAGACGACACGAACCGCCTCGATCGTGCCGTCTGGCGCGACTCCTTCGATCGCCAGGCCCGGCGCCAGGCGATCGATCCCCTGGTTGTGCAGGGAGTTCACCGCGATCTCGGTCGCGCCCGCCAGACGGTGCAACCACCCGCTCGGCGTGACGCGGATCGCATGCGCCTTGCCTTGCCGCATCTTCGCCAAGGGCTGCATCGGCGACGAATGGTCGATGCGATCGCCCAGATCCTGCAAACGCTGATGCAAGGACCCACCCAGGGCGACATTCAATTCCTGAAAGCCTCGGCAGATCGCCAGTACTGGCACACCTCGACCGATCGCCGCGCGGATCAACGGCAACGTGATCCCGTCCCGGGCCGGATCTTCCGGCGTGCCCTCCGCATGCGGTGGACCGTCGTACAGGGTCGGCTGCACGTTGGAACGACTGCCGGTCAGGATGATGCCGTCGAGCCGGTCGAGCAATGTCTCGATGTCGGCGGTGGGTCCGTTGGCGGGCATCAGGATCGGGACCGCGCCGACCACATGATCGGTGGCGCGAATGTAAGTGTCCGACGCGGCGTGGTTCGGCATTCCGAAAACGCCGAAATGCTTCGTGCAACAGCTTATGCCTACAAGCGGCTTCATGATCCGGGCGACCTCATGTCGATGTGATCATTCCCGATTCGTGTGGCAAAATGAAGACAAATCTCCCGCCTTCCGCGACATAACCGCCATGTTGGCAGGGAAATCTGGCTCGCACCAGAGTGTCCCCATAAACATTGGGCGTCGGGTCGGGATTACCCCCCGCCGCCGCCCTGGAACGGTGCGGGTTCGACGAATTCGAACAGCTTGGCGTCGAACCGCCCCCCGAGGTCGATGCCGTGCAGCGTGACCCGGGTTTCTTTCCGCTGCGCGTCCAGGACCGTCCATTGACGCAACGCCAGGGGATTGTCGACGAATATCAGGGTCAGCGTGCCCTCTCCCGGACTGGCGGTCCGCACCAGACTGACCTGAATCTGACCGGGGAGTCGTTGCAGGCCGGTCACGGTAACATCGCCCGACAGAGTCGCCCTCTCCGCCAGCAGCATGCCCAACGGGGTTCGGCTGAGCGGGATGTTGCTGGTCTGCCGCAGCGCGGAATCATGGAACATCAGCAGGCCATGATTGGCGACCAGCAGAAACGGGGCCGGCGGGTCGTATTGGAAGCGCATATGGCCCGGACGTTCCAGCCACGCGGTCCCCCGCGACAGGCCGCCATCTGGCGCCACCTGCAGGAACTGCGCCTTCAGGGTGCGCAGGCCGTTCAGGTAGGCCTCGATCCTGGCAAGGTCGGTCCGATCCTGCGCCGTCGGACGGAATCCGGCCTGGGCGGCCTGGGCTTGGGCGGCCTGAGCGTGAGCGGCCTGAGCGTGAGCAGGCCGGCCAGGCGCCATTGCGGCGGCAAGACCTGCCAGGGAACCGAACAAGGAACCAAACAATGCGATGCGACGGCTGAACATACACCGCATGTGGCGCGTCACCGGGCGGATTGCAAATCCGGCGTCTGCCTCGGCGTTGATTGTCGACGAGCGCGCTATTCCGCCGCGACCGCGTTGGACCAGAGTTCGGGCCGCAGTTCTTCCTTCCGGTCCGGGAACCACAGCGCGCACCCCAGGGTGACCAGGGAAAAGACCGCCAGCAAGGCAGTCACGGCGGACAGGTCGCCGGTGCTGGCGTGCAGGAACGCCACCAGCGGCGCGGCCGCGGCGGCACCCAGAAAGCCCACGAAAAACCGCACCGAGTAGACCCTCGCCCGCATCTCGGGGGCGACATAGCGGGCGGCCATGGTCTCGTTCACCGTGACCTGGCCGAACAGCGACGCCGCCACGGCACCGGCGAGCGGCAGGACCAGCCACCCGTCGGCGACGGCCAGCGCGCCCATCGCCGGGGCCAGGATGATGCTGACCGGGATCAGCACCCGCTTCAACGTGCTGCGATCGATCAGACGGCCGACCGAGAACTGGGTCACCGCGCCGCACAGCGTGGCAATGAACGCCGCAACCCCGATCAGAGGCAACAGGTCCGCATCGCCCGCCAGCCTCTCCTGCATCAGTTTTGGCAACAGCAGGGTGAAGGCGTTGAACACCAGGCCGGAGACCGCCGCGATCAGCATCAGCACCACCACCGCGCGCCGCACCAGATGGCGCGGGATCGGCGGGAAAGGTTTGGCGCCGGCCTTGGCGGCGGTGCCGGACGCCGGGACTGTCAGCCAGATCAGCCCGAACAGGACGCAAAGCGCGCCGGGCACCACAAAGGCGGACCGCCAGCCGATCTGATTGGCCAGAAACGCGGTGGCAACCGGCGCCAGAGCCACGCCGACATTGCCGAACACCCCGTTCAGGCCGATCGCGCGCCCGGGTTTGTCTCCCGCCGCTTCGACCAACATGGTGGTTCCGATCGGATGGTAGATCGCGGTGAACAGACCAACCGCCGCCAGGGCCAATGCCAGGACAATCGGCGACGCGGCGAACCCGGCCGCGATCATGGCAAGACCGGTGCCGAGGAAGAACGCCGTCATCAGCGGTTTGCGCCCCAGGCGTTGTGCCAACCAGCCCTGCGGCAGCGAAAACAGCCCATACAGCACGAACATCCCGGTCGCGAGCGCCAGGATCGGCCCATAGTCTTCGCCGAACGCGCCGCCCGGCGCGGCCATCGCCAGCACCGCGGTGGGCAGGACCAACAGGCTGTAATGGGTAAACGTATGCGCCACGTTGATCATCGCGATCTGGGTACGGGCCGGCGTCATGGGCTGCGTCTTCCAATGAGGAGATCAGACCATAGCGAGCGCTTCGGTCCACGCCAGGGCCATCCGCCCGTGGTCTGGCCATCCCGCGGATGATTGGCATCCCGAACCGGGCTTTTCCCCGGCTTGATCCTCCATCCGGCACGCCGCAGCATGCGATGCGCATGAAAAGGAAACGCCAGGATGCTCACAACCGAAGGATTTCGCCTGGATGGCAAGGTCGCCCTGATCACCGGATCGGGCCGCAATATCGGGCGCGCGGTGGCCGAGGCCTTCGCCGCCGCCGGTGCCAGGGTGGTGATCAACGGCCATCGCGACCGCGCCGCGCTGGATGAGGTCGCCGCCGGTATCCGAGAGCGGGGCGGCGAGGTGCTGCCGATCATGGCGGATGTCGCCGACGATGCCTCGGTCGGGAAGATGGTCGCGGACGCGGTGGACGCATTCGGCGGGCTGGACATCGTGGTGTCCAATGTCGGCATCAGGAAGATGCGCGCCTTCCTGGAGATCACGCCCGAGGAATGGGACGATGTGCTGCGCAGCAACCTGAC
>CAMBXJ010000141.1 GCA_945871455.1 Asaia bogorensis | reverse complement strand
GCCATGTGCGGGGATGCCGCGTGTGCCTTCAGGTGATCCGGGGTCTCCCACTTTTCGATCACGACGAACGTGTCGTCACCATACTTCGTGGGGGATCCATCGGCGTCGATCGCCGGGCCATACTCGATGCAGCCGGCTTCGGCATGCACGGCGGGGATGTTGGCATGGAAGGCCGCCAGGATTTCCGCGCGCTTGCCAGGTTTGGCGGTGATGAAAGCCAGGACGTGGATCATGGTGTCTGCTCCTTGGTTGGTGTTTGCTGTCCGTTCAGCGGCACGCGGCGTGCCGCCGAACGCGGTTGGATCGGGTCGCGTCCGCCTCGATGGGCAATCCCGACCGAAATCGACCGGGTAGACAAGAGACGAGCGCGCCGCTTGTGTATGATGCGTCAAACGATCGGGGAAACGAAGCCATGAGCTATGAGACGCCCTATGCGGGTCTGAAGGTGGTTGATCTCAGCCAAGGGGTTGCCGGCCCGTATTGCGGGATGATGCTGGCTCAGTATGGCGCGAATGTCATCAAGGTGGAACCGACCGACACCGGCGACTGGTCCCGTGGGCTGGGCACGATCTATGGCGACCACACCGCCTATTCGATTCCCGCGAATATCGGCAAGCGGTCCATCGCCGTGGATCTGAAAAGCGACCGAGGCCAGGAAATCGTCTGGCGGCTGATCCAGGGCGCCGATGTGTTCCTGCAAGGTTTCCGTCCTGGCGTGATCGAGCGGCTGGGCTTCGGCTACGACGCGGTCTCGATCCGGGAGCCGAGGCTGCTTTACGTGTCTGTGTCCGGGTTTGGCCAGAGGGGGCCGTTGGCCGAACGGCCGGCGATGGACCCGGTGTTGCAGGCCTATACCGGGTTGATGGCGGAAAATGTCGGCCAGGACGGCATCCCGCATCGCATTCCGATCATCTCCATCGACATGAGCACGGCGATTTTCAGCTTCACCGCCGTCGCCGCCGCCTTGCATGCCCGTCGCGACGAACCACGCGGGCGCCATATCGAGGCCAGCCTGATGCAGGGTGCCGCCGGATTGCAGGTGGTGCGCATGATGGGCTCCTACCTGGATGGCGGCGCCGCTCGCCCGGCCATCCCGCCCAGTGGGATCTACAAGACCGCGGATGGCTGGATCAACATCACCGTCGTGCGCCAGTGGGAGTGGGAGGGTTACTGCAAGGCGGTCGGCCAGGAGCATCTGGCGGCAGACGAGCGTTACCTGACCTCGGCGGGGCGGGAGCCGCATACGGCCGAACTCGACGCGTTCCTGCGGCCGCTGCTGGAGTCCGCGCCGACCGCGGACTGGTCGGCCAAACTGGCGGCGAACCGGGTGATGCATGAAAGGCTGAACAGCTACGGCGATTTCCTGAAACAGCCGCATGTCGCGGAAAGCGGAGCCGTCGCCTGGACCAGCCATCCGCATGTGCCTCGGCAAATTCCGATGGCGAACCTGATCGGCATGCCGCCCTTTGCCGATGGGGCGGCGCGCACGATCGCGCCCGGCAAGGGAGAACACACGGCGGCGATCCTGGCGGAACACGGTTACTCCGAAGGAGAGATCGCGGATATGGCAGTGTCGGGCGTGGTGGTGATGGGGTAGCAGGCGGCCTGGCGGAGGCCGGCGGGAGCGGTACCCCGAATTACCGCCCCCCGCCGTCAGCCCCGCCGTTACCCCCCTGGCGTCAGCCTCCCGGCATCAGACGCGGAAAACGGCCGCGTCGTCCGCGATCAACCGTCGATCCGCAGCGCGACCTGACCCAATGGCCCGAAATCCGCCATGACATCCTGGCCGGCCTCGGTCGGATAGGGCGGCATGACCGTGCCGGTGCTGATGAAGTCGCCGGCCTTCAATCCGCGGCCCATTTCGGCCAAAGCGTTCGCCAGCCACGCCGCCGCCCCAAACGGCCCGCCATCCACCGCTCGGCCTTCACCCGTCGCCACCATTGAGCCGTTCACCGACAGCGAAACCGCGATCGACAGCAGATCGAGACCGGCGAAATCGGTCGTCGGCGTCCCTGTCACCCAATAGCCATGCGCCGCATTGTCGGCGGCAAGGTTGGGCGCGCCGGCCTCGGCCCAGGGTGTGAAGCAGGACCCGACGACCTCTATGACCGGCAGCACCGCCCGCGTCGCGGCGGCAATCTGTTCGGCGGTGTAGGGCGCCCGAGCGGGCGGCAGGTCGCGATCGATCTGTAGCGCGATCTCGGGTTCATGGGCGCGGAAGAAGCCGGGCGCGTTCGCCAGCCGAACCGGTGAGGCACTGGTGATCGACTGATACAGGCGGCCGAAGAACGGGGCCTGGATATTCAGATGCGTCCGCGCCGCCTGATTGGTCGCACCGATCTTGTAGCCGATCGCGCGGTCGCCACGCTCCCTGACCAGGATGGTCTCGAACGCCGACTGGATCCGGTAGGCCGTCGCCAGGTCGGGCGGCACGAACCGGATGCTCGTCACCGGATGCGGTGTCCGTTGGTCGCGATGCGCGATCAGCACGCGGGCCGCGGCCTCGATATCGGTTTCGTTGAACGTCACGATTCTGCTCCTGTCGCGTGTCTCGGGTCGGTTGACGACTTCCCCTGGATCTCCCCGCTATCTCCCCTGGGGCGGTTGCGTTTGGTTGGGTCAGCGGGTCGATGGTTGGGGGCGGCTGGCCGAACCGGAATGCCGCGACCGGCCGGCATGCCGAGCGATCAGGCCGGACGCCAGTTGAAGCGGGTTTCCAACCATCGCCGCAGATCCATGCGGGCCGCCTGGCCGGACGCGATGGCGGCGCCGGTTGCGCTGGCCTCTGCCCCGCTGATTACCCGCACGCCCAACGGCAGCGCCACTGCCTGGACATCCAGCGATGCCATCGCCTCGGCCCCGGCCCGTCGCCACAAGGCGACCGCGGCGGCCGGGGTCAGGTGCGGCAGGACCAGCATGAATTCCAGTTGCGCGGCGACGGCCGCGGCCAGCCACGCGTCGTAAAGCGGTCCGGCAATGGGGCCGCGCGTGGCCGCATGGACTTCCGCCAGGGTCGGCACATCGGCGAAGGTCTGGCAGCGGATCGGCTTTCCGGTTTCATCCCGCGCGCCCAGGCTGAACAGCGGCACGCCCCCCATCCCCACCAGCGAGGCCGCCCGGTCGGCCACCCGGTGTCCGCGCAGGAAGATCGCATCGATGTCCCCGCGTGCGAAGCTGTCGATCTGCGCTTCCAGCGGTAGCGGCGGCACCAGCATGGCGCGCGCGCCCAGCAGATCGATGCCCAGGATCGCCGGCAGGTCAATGCTGGCGGGTCCGGACGCGGCCAGTCTGATCGGGCGATTGGGGGCGAAGGCGCCGGTGCGGACGATCAGGGTCGCCGGGTCGACCGCGGCCATGATCGGCACCCATTGACCGACATCGTATTGGGCGCGGGCCTCGCCGACCAGCCAGGAGATCGCCGCGTCACCGGGCGCGAGCAGCACGGTTCGGCCGTCCGGTTCTCCTCGGGCCAGGAATTGATTGGCGCCGGTGACGCCGTCTGCGGCGCCGAGGGTATTAAGGCGGAGGATGGCGGCCGGTGGCAGACCTAGGGCAAGCGCCGGTTGCATCAACCGTCCCCATCGATCCAGATTTCCCCCGTCGGGGCCGGCAACCAACATGGTCGCCGCGTCCATCGGCGCTGCGGCGGTACTTGCAAATGCTCCGCCCGCTGGGCCTGCGAGCGGCAGGCTTCCCAACAGCATCAGCATCTTACGCCGATGCAGGTACGGCAGGGCGTCGGTCATTTCAAGGCATTTTCCCGCGGGAGGCACGGCCCGATGGGCTGATCTCATGGTCCTGCATAGACGGGTCCGCCCGGTCTGGCCAGACCGGATGGTCGTTGTCCGCGATCAGCCCTTGGCCTGTGCACGCGCCTGCCGTTCGATCGCGGCGACAATCATGGCGCGCGCTTCGGCGGCGTCTCCCCAGCCGATCACCTTAACCCATTTGCCGGGTTCCAGGTCCTTGTAGTGCTCGAAGAAGTGCTGGATCTGTTCCAGCGTGATCTTCGGCAGGTCTGTGTAGTTGTGCACGTTGACATAGCGCTGGGTCAGTTTGGGCGAGGGGACCGCGATGATCTTTTCATCGCCGCCGGCTTCGTCATCCATTTTCAGCACGCCGACCGGGCGGACGTTGATCACCGCGCCGGGGATGATCGGGCGGGTGTTCGCCACCAGCACGTCGATCGGGTCGCCGTCGTCGGACAATGTGTGGGGGACGAAGCCGTAATTCCCCGGGTAGCGCATCGGAGTGTAGAGGAAGCGGTCGACCACCAGGGTGCCGGCGGCCTTGTCCATTTCGTATTTGACCGGCTCCCCGCCGATGGCGACCTCGATGATGACGTTGACGTCTTCGGGTGGGTTCTTGCCGATGGCGATGGCGTCGATGCGCATGGATTTCCCCTACCCCCCGATCCGCTCAATATCCGCCCCGCACGCCGCCAGCTTCTGCTCCACCGCCTCATAGCCGCGATCGAGGTGATACACCCGGTTCACCACCGTGTCCCCCTTCGCGGCCAGCCCGGCCAGGATCAGCGACAGCGACGCGCGCAGGTCCGTTGCCATCACCGGGGCACCGGACAGCGACGGCACGCCGCGCACGATGGCCGAAGACCCGTGCACGTTGATCCGCGCGCCCATCCGGTTGAGTTCCGGGACATGCATGAAGCGGTTCTCGAAGATGGTTTCGGTGACCATGGACGCGCCCTCGGCCACCGACATCAGCGCCATGAACTGCGCCTGCATGTCGGTCGGAAAACCCGGATAGGGCTCGGTCATCACATCGGCGCCATGCAGACCGTTCAGCCGTTTCACCATCAGGCCGTCGTCCTGCTCCAGGATTTCCACCCCGGCCTCGCGCAGGATCCGCACCGTGGCTCCCAGATGGTCCAGCCGAGCATGGCGCAGGAAGACGGACCCGCCGGAGATGGCGGCGGCGCAGGCGTAGCTGCCGGTCTCGATCCGGTCGGGGATGATGGCGTGTTCGGCGCCATGCAGACGGTCCACGCCATCGATCGTCAGGGTGTCGCCGCCGATGCCCTCGATCCGCGCGCCCATGGCGACCAGACACGTGGCGAGATCGCCGATCTCGGGTTCCCGCGCGGCGTTGGACAGGACGGTGCGGCCATCGGCGAGGGCGGCGGCCATCAGCAGGTTCTCGGTCGCGCCCACGGACACGAAGGGGAACACGATCGCGGCGCCGCGCAGCCTGCCGTCCACGCGGCCATCGATGTAGCCGCTGTCCAGGTTGAAGCGGGCGCCCATCTGCTCCAGGCCCTTCAGGTGCAGATCGACGGGTCGGGTGCCGATGGCGCAACCGCCGGGCAGGGAGACCCTTGCCTCTCCCACGCGGGCCAGGAGGGGGCCGAGCACGAGGACGGAGGCGCGCATTTTTCGGACGATGTCGTAGGGGGCTTCGGTGTTGGTGATGGCGCCACCCAGGGACAGTTGGCGTCCGGCGTTGCCGACGGGTTCGACCGCGATGCCGTGCTGGGCCAGCAACTGCGACATGGTCTGGATGTCGGCCAGGCGCGGCACGTTGGACAGGACCAGCCGGTCCTCGGTCAGGAGTCCGGCCGTCATCAGGGGGAGGGCTGCGTTCTTGGCGCCGCCGATGGCGATCTCGCCGGACAGAGGCTGGCCGCCGCGGATGCGAATCCGGTCCATATGCTACATCCTTGGCAGCGCGACGCCGCGCTGGCCCATATATTTGCCCGCCTTATCGGCGTAGCTGGTTTCGCAGGGCTCATTGCCCTGCAGGAAAAGGAACTGGCAGATTCCCTCATGCGCGTGGATGCGCGCGGGCAGGGGGGTGGTGTTGGAAATTTCAATCGTCACCTGGCCTTCCCATTCGGGCTCCAGCGGGGTGACGTTCACGATGATGCCGCAGCGGGCGTAGGTGCTCTTGCCCAGGCAGATCACGAGCACGTCGCGCGGGATCCGGAAATACTCGACCGTGTGGCCCAGGGCGAAGCTGTTGGGCGGGATGATGCAGATATCGGTCTTGCGGTCGACGAAGCTGGTGGGCGCGAACGCCTTGGGGTCGACGACGGCGGAGTCGATATTGGTGAAAATCTTGAACTCATCGGCGATGCGCGCATCGTAGCCGTAGCTGGAAAGCCCGTAGCTGATCACGCCCTCACGTTTTTGCGATTCGACAAATGGCTCGATCATGCCGTGCTCCTGTGCCATCTGGCGGATCCAGCGATCGGAGAGAACGGGCATGTCGGGGAAGGACTCCAGTGCGGCGGGGAAGCCCAACGTCTAGCCCGAACCGCCGCGCCGCCGCAAACGCTGCGTTGGCGCGGTCGTGTCCCGGCATGACCGGCGGTTCGGCTCGGTCGGGCGTCCGTGAGGCGCCGGCGTTGCGGGACGATGATCGATGTAACCCGCGGGCGGGTGGCGACGAAACATCATAGTACCTGTGCTGTAACGCGCCCGCTCGGCCGGATACTAACCCTTCAGACATGCCGACAACCACGGACCCGCCATGACCCAGCCACCTCAGCCTGTTCTTGCCCGTCCGCCGCGCGATACCCGCGTCGATATCGTTCGCGGCATCCTGCAACTGACGATTTTCGCCAGCCATGCCGAGGGATCCTTGATCGGCGCGTGGCTGATCCATAAGGCCTGGGGTCTGTCGGACAGTTCGGAGCAGTTCCTGTTCCTGTCCGGCTTCATGCTGGGCAGCGTGTTTGCCCGCAAATTCGTGCTTCAGGGCTGGTGGCCGGCGACCCGGGACATGGTTAATCGGGCGTTCGATCTGTACCGAACCCATCTGCTGGTGTTCTGCCTGTTCGGCGTGATGATCGCCCTGGTATGCAAGATGGGCGTGCTTCCCGGCGAACTGCAACGCCTGGGCTGGGGCTACATGATGACGGATCCGCTCCGCGCCATCCCGGCGGCATTGGCGACACTGTATCTGCCGGAATTCGTCAACATCCTGCCCGTCTTCGTGTGGTGCATGGCGGCGCTGCCGCTGTTTGCCTGGTTGGAGTCGCGTTACGGCGCGTGGTCGCTTGCGGTGCCGGGCGGGCTTTATGCCTCGGTCTGGGTGTTCGGCCTGGCGCTGCCGAGTCCCTCGCCCGACATGGGGCTGGGCTTCAACCCGTTCGCCTGGCAGATTCTGTTCCTGTTCGGTGCCTGGCTGGGACGGCGGACCTTGATGTTCGGCCAGGCCCTGCCGGAGATGCGCTGGCTGACCGTTGCCGCCGTCGTGTTTGTGCTGTTCGCGCTGTGGCTGCGGCTGGGATGGTACGGGTTTCTGCCGTGGGATGCGCCGTTACCGAACCTGGACGTCATCTGGAACAAGAATGAGCTGGCACCGCTGCGCCTGCTGCACGCGTTGGCGTTGGCTTGGCTGGTATCCTGCCTGGTGCCGCGGGACCGGCCCTGGATGCATGGGCTGGCGGGGCGCTGGCTGGCGACCGGCGGGCGTTACAGCCTGCAAATCTTCTGCTTGGGGTTGTTCCTGGCCTGGGGTGTCACCGTGGCCTTCCGTCTGCTGCCGGGGATGGCGTGGTGGCTGGACCCAATCCTGCTTGCGGCGGGCTGCTTTTCACTGCTGCTGTTCGCGAAATGGCTGGATCGGCGCAAGGACGTGCCGCCCTTCGCCGCCGCCGCGGTCAGATCCTGAGCGGAATTGGATCGTTGGGCGTGATCGCCGGTGGTTCCGAGGTCAGGGGGAAGGCGCGGTCAGCATCATGCCGGCCGCGCCGCTGGTATGATGGATGGCGGTCCGGTCAATCCGCGTCCGCGCGATCAGTCCATGGTTGACAGCTCTGATCAATCCTTCTCGGGCGGATCGGCTGTCGAGGCGCGCTGCCTGGCCTGATCCTTGCGCTTGCGCAGATTGGCGCGCAACGCCTCTGCCTCTCGCCGCAGACGTTGCCGCTGGGCGGGGCTGATCGGTTTATCCGCCGTCTGGTCGGGTTCTGGCGCGGGGGATTGCGAGGATTTGGGATCGTCCATGGCATAAGGATCGTCGGCTGGTGGCCAGCGTCAAGCGGGGATTGCCTCGGTTTCCGGGCATGTGCCGGCCGCCGGAAACCGGTGTTGCACGGGTTCCGTGACGGTTTGTCCGGAAGTGGCTTGCATCTGATGGGCGAGCACGGTTATACCGCGCGGCCCGTTGGTGTCCGGCGCTGCTGTAGCTCAGTGGTAGAGCACTCCCTTGGTAAGGGAGAGGTCGAGAGTTCAATCCCCTCCAGCAGCACCACTCAACCCCATGAAAACCATGGCGTTTTGATCTCCTCCGCCGGAGGGGCCGTGAACCGGACCCGAAACCGCACGGTCTCTGTCGTGCAACCACTGATCCTCGCGGCCGGCCCGGGCAACGCGGTCCCTCACGCCCCAGAGCGCGACGATGTCACCGGGCAGCACATCGCGCGCAGATGCCGAGGATGTGCAAGCCCCCGTTCTCGCGCGGACGCACGGATCCTTGTGTAACCCGTGGTGCCGCACGTCGTTGATGTCGCGCCCCTCCGCCTACCAGCGGGGAGATCGCCGTCAAAAATAGGTCGTGCGCCTCGACGACGAGGGGACGACCAACCCAGCAGCCTGGTCAACAAAGGGGATCGCCAATCGCCTGGACCGGTGCATTGCCGACGAAGCAAATTTTGGGCTCTTATCGCGTTAGCTGTTGGGAGTGGACGCTAGCCCCCAGCCAGGAGACCCCGTGCACCGCTGGCGCCGCCACATCGTCGCTTCTTCGTGACCTTCGTGCCTTCGTGGCGGAAAAAATGCGAACGTAACCAAAGACACCTGCCTGTCCGGCAAAGCCTTATTGGATAGGCCACAAAGGGCCGCGAGTCGGCGATTTTCCACCACGAACGCACGAAGGTCACGAAGCAGGAACCAACGGTCCCCGCCGTCGGTGGAAACCGACTGCCGCCAACAGCTAACGCCATAAGAGCCAAATTTTACCACGGAGGTCGCCGCACGGCACAGGCTGCACACCACAGCCGATCGGCCATTCACCGCCGCCGATGCCAGGGCGAAACCCAAACGCGGCTACTTCGCATTATGGAAGACCTGGGCCACTCGTGGGGCCACTCGTCGGGCTAACGGCACCCGGTTTCGCGTTTGACGACATCTCCGAACCGGGCCTATCGTCGCGGTTTCCAGCCGGCGCTTCGGCGATGCCGTCCGGCGATCCAGCATGAACCGCAACGACCAACCGCGCGCGAGGCCAGAATGTCCCTGACAAATGCCCCCGATCCAGCTTTTCGCCAGGCCGTGGTGCGACGCGATCTGGACAATGTCCTGCATCCGATCGTTCAGC
>CAMBXJ010000140.1 GCA_945871455.1 Asaia bogorensis | reverse complement strand
CCGGCAGGTCCTGGCGTAATGTTCGCGCCAGCCCTCGACATCATGCACCTCGAAGCCGTGGCGTTGCAGGTTGGCCAGGGACATGCCGATGTGGTCCAGTTCGCCGCCCGGGAAGATATAGCGCACCAGCGCGGCATATTCCCCCTTGCGGCGGCGGAACGCTCGCTCGGTGCGTTTCGCCGGACGGGCGATGGTATGGTGCAGATAAAGCCCACCCGGTTTCAGCAGCCGGTTGATCGTTGCGAAATAGGTGGGATAGTTCGCGATGCCGACCTGCTCGAACATGCCGATCGAGGCGATCTTGTCGAACGGGCCCTGCACGGCGGTGTAGTCGCGCAATTCCAGGGTCACGCGGTCGGCGACACCCTCTCGGATCACGCGAGCCTGGGCATGGTCGAACTGCTCCCGCGACAGGGTGACGCCATGCGCGTGCACGCCGTGATGTCTGGCGGCATGGCAGATCAACGCGCCCCAGCCGCAGCCGATATCGAGCATGCGCTCGCCCGGGCGCAGACGCAGCTTGCGGCAGATCATCTCCAGCTTGTCGAACTGCGCCGTTGCCAGGTCGTTGTCCCAGTCGGTGAAATACGCGCAGGTATAGACCAGCGACGGGTCCAGAAAGAGCGCGTAGAATTTGTTGGAGACGTCGTAGTGGTATTGCACGTTGTCCCGATTGGCCGCCTCGCTGCCGTCGGCACGTGCCTTGTCGCCGCGCAGATGCTCCAGCGGAAACGGACTGCCGCGGGAAACGAACAGGAACCGCCCCACCAGCCGCGCCAGCAATCCGATATCGATGCTTTTCCGGAACGCCCTGCTGCGCACCGCCGGGCGGCGCGCGACCAGGTCGAAGATCGAGCCGTTGCGAATGTCGACCCGACCCGACACCCAAAGATTGGCGAGGGTGTCGATGCCCGGACGACGGACCAACGCCGCCACCACGCCCTCATCGGCGATCGAAACCGCCAGCGCATCCGTCGGCAGGTCGGGCGGCACCGTCGAACCGTCCCACAGCACAAAACCAAGGTCGAGCGCCAATCGCGCGCGGGCATGGGTAAGAAACCTGCTGAACAGGCTGAGCCGCGCCTGGGCTGACACGTGACGATCTCCGGGTGAAGGACGAAGCGGTGGGGACGGGACGCGGTGGATGGGGCGTGGCGTTATAGGCCGACCGGGGCCGCTCGCAATCGGTCCCGCGTCCGGCTGCCCCGGAAACCAACCGCCGGCCAGAGCGGTTTCATCCTGACTGGAAGCGGAAAGCCTTTCTATACCTATATTTTATCCTACGATTCATCGGCTGTGGCGTTCCGCTTGGCGTGATCATGCTCTATCGCCCCGGCCGAAAACCGGCCGCCTTGGCCCGCGGTCATTGACCTGTCTCAACCGACGGCCCACCTGCTAACTCCCCTGCTAACTCCCTTGCGGAAAACCCCGCACAACCCCGTCTGCCGCCGCCTTGGAGTTCCAATGTCGCCAGAGTCCGCCAATCCACTGCCCGCGACCGACGAACGCGATTTCCCGCGTGACCGGGATGCGATTCTGGCCTGTGCCGCGAATGCCTTCAGGACGGCACAGCGGCGCATGCACCCGATCAAGCCGCTGACCGGCTGGCTGCGAGACTTCCTGGGCGGCATCGATCTTCCGGTCGCCACGGTGTTCCCGGCCGATCCCGCCCTGCTGTCCGACGACCATGGCCCGGCGAACGGCGCCACCATCGCGGACGCCTTGCGCCGGTTTCTGGACTCGCATCCCGCGCCATCCGAACCCGACGCCCTGGAACGCCGAATCGACATCGCCGCCGGCCTGTTCGGTCTGTCATCCACCGAGGCCGTCATTCTGCGGATTCTGGTCCACACCCGCCGGCTGGAAGCGCTGGAAACCCTGTGCACGCTCGCTGCCCCCTGGAAGTCACCGGGGTTCGAGATGGAGACAATCTCCCCCGCCGGCGTCGCCAGCGTCACGGGCCTGCACTTGCAGGATGTCAGCGAAGCCCTGGCGGAGACCGGCCGGCTCGCCGGGTCCGGATTGGTCATCGTCGAGCCGTCCGGCAGGCTTACGCTGCTGGGCCGGGTCTATCGCTATATTGCCTCCGGTGGGGCGCGGGATGCACGCAACGCCATCATCGGCACCCCTGCCCCGGCCAGCCTGGACTGGGACGACTTTTCCCATTTCGGCCCCGACCTCGACACCATCGCCGCCGTCATGCGCGGGGCGCTTGCGGCGCGGGAACCTGGGGTGAACATCCTGCTATGGGGACCGCCCGGCACCGGCAAGACCGAGTTCGCCAAGACCCTCGCCGCCCATCTGGGCGTATCCCTGTTCCCCGTCGGCGAAGCCGACCGCCGTGGCGGAGAACCAGAGCGCTACGAGCGGCTCGGCGCCTTGCGCGCGGCACAGCGCCTGCTGTCGCGCGCCGGCCCAGGCGTGGTCCTGTTCGATGAAGCCGAGGACCTGCTGGTCCCGCCCACCGGCCCGTTCAACGAGGAGATCACCCAGGGTTCCCGCGTCTTTCTGCACCGGCAACTGGAAACCAATCCGGTGCCGGTAATCTGGGCGCTGAACAACCTGGACGACGTCGATCCCGCGATCCGCCGGCGCATGTCGTGCTGCCTGGAGATGGCTGTGCCGCCGCTGCGAATCCGGCGTGCTCTGTGGACCCGCCTGGCCGCGGAAGAGGGTGTCGCCCTGCCGCGCGAGGATGCGTTGCACCTGGCCCGCGCTTTGCGCACGCCTCCATCTCTCGTGCGCGGCGCGTTGCGGGCGGCTCGTCTGGCGGGCGGCGATCCGGTGCATGTGCGACGCGTGGTGCAGGGGATGACCTCGACCCTGGATGGTGGCGTGCTGCCGCCGCCGGAAGCCGAGGCCCGGGCCGATTTCGACCCGGGGCTGATCAACGCCGACATGGATCTGGCGGAACTGGCCGAACGGTTGGCGAGCGTGGATGGGGGGCGAGATGGCAAGGGGGTGTCGATCCTGCTGTCCGGCCCATCGGGCGCCGGCAAGACAGCATGGACCCACCATCTGGCCGAGCGGTTGGAACGGGAGGTCATGGTGCAGCCGGCGGCGGCCCTGTTGGCCACCACACATATCGAGCGCCTGATCGCCGCCGTGTTCAACCAGGCACGCAAGACCGGCGCGGTTCTACTGCTGACGGGCGCCGAGGCGGTGCTGTTCGAACGCGGCTGGCCACAGGCGAGCCAACGCGCCCTGAGTGCCACGATCGGCTGGCTGGAGCAGCATGATGGGCTTCTGGTCTGCGCGGTAGCCGAGGCCGATCGCGTCGATCCGGCCGCGCTGCGGCGCTTTTCATTCCGCGCGACATTGCGATTCCTGACCGCCGCTCAGGTCCGGCGGGCGTTCCTGGCCGTGTTCGGGATGGATGCGCCCACGACACTGGAGAGCGTCACCCGGCTGACCCCGGCCGATTTCCTGGCGGTGCGACGGCGCGCGGCGATTCTGGGACGGTGCGATGATGCACGCTCCCTGGCCGCGATGCTGGCGATGGAGGCCGAGGGACGCGTTGGGGTTGGCGGGGAGATGGGCGTCGGCTTTGGACGGTTTGGGCCGGGAGGGACGTGAGGCGATAACCAATAATAACCGCTCCGTTCGGCGCGTGGCCAGCCAACGCCGTCATGGCCTGAGCCACCCGGCCGTCCGTGAGTTCGTGCGAACGCGGACAGTCGTGGATCGCGGCCCAAGGTCGGCATGACGGAGTGGGGCCGCCGGTCGATCCATGGTTTTGTCGGTCGGTGTCAGGCCCCAGGACGGGCTCGCCCAGAAACGAACCCAGGCGGGCTCGCCCAGAAACGAACCCAGGCGGGCCCGCCCAGAAACGAACCCAGGCGGGCCCGCCCAGAAACGAACACGGCCGGCGCAAGGCCGGCCGTGTCGCGGTCTGAAAGAGGCTCGGTCAGCCCTTCTTGACCAGCGGGCATTCGCCCTTGTCCATCGGACGGAACGCTTCCTCGCCCGGGATGGTGCGGATCAGCTTGTAGTAGTCGAACGGGCCCTTGGACTCGGACGGCTTCTTCACCTCGAACAGATACATGTCATGAATCTTGCGGCCGTCGGCGCGGACATAACCCTTGCCAAACAGCGTGCTGTCGGTCGGGTTTGCCTTCATCCAGGCCATCACGGCCTCGGCGTTGTCGGTCCCGGTCGCCTTGACGGCGGCCAGATAGTGACTCGTCGCCTCATAATAGCCAGCCTGGATGCTGGTCGGCACGCGGCCGCCGCGCTTTTCCGCGAAACGCTTGGAGAAGGCACGGGTCCCGTCGTTCATATCCCAATAGAACGCTTCCGTCAGTTGCAGACCCTGCGCCTGTTGCAGGCCAATGCTGTGCACGTCGGTGACGAACACCAACAGGCCGGCCAGCTTCTGACCGCCCTTTATGATGCCGAACTCGGCGGCCTGCTTGATGGAGTTGATGGTGTCGCCGCCGGCATTGGCCAGACCGATAACCTCGGCCTTCGACGCCTGCGCCTGGATCAGGAAAGCGGACAAGTCGGAGGTGTTGATGGGATGGCGCGCCGACCCCAAGATCTTGCCGCCATTGGCGTTGACAACGGTGGTGACATCACGCTCCAGCGCGTGGCCGAACGCATAGTCGGCGGTCAGGAAGTACCACGTCTTGCCGCCTGCCTTCACGACGGCGGATCCAGTGCCGTTGGCCAGCGCGATGGTGTCATAGACCCAATGCACCGTGTAGGCGTTGCAGGCCTTGCTGGTCAGATCGGACGTGGCCGGATCGATGCCAAGGAAAATACGCTTTTTGTCGGCGGCGACTCCGGACACGGCCAGCGACGCCGACGACGCCGCGGCGCCCAGAATGACATCGACGCCCTCGGCGCTATACCATTTGGCGGCGATGGACGTGCCGACATCGGCCTTGTTCTGCACATCGGCCTGCACCAGTTCGATCTTCTTGCCGTTGATCGACCCACCCGCATCCTCGATCGCCATCTGCGCGGCAGCAACCGCGCCCGGGCCGTTGATGTCGGCGTACAGGCTGGACATGTCGGTCAACACGCCCAGTTTGATCACATTATCCGAGACTTGGGCCGTCACGGGTTGCGTCATCGCGGTCAGGCTCATGCCAGTGGCCACGACACCGGCCATCAATAGGTTTCGTCTCACGCTCTCGACTCCCTTACGGTCAATCCCTGTGCTGGCCCCGACACGCTCGAACAGGCGCGTTCCAGCCGACTCTCTCCTATTAGCGGCGCCCGACGCAGTTCGCGAGCGTTAATCCGCCGTGAGCAGTCTGTCGGAAACCGGCGCCGATTACGTTATGGCGGCCCACCCGAAGGCACGCGAGCGCCCGCGTGGACAACGGCGCCAAAGCCGAGCGCCGCTTCAGTGTCCCGGCGGCGAGGCGTGCACGGTCAACCGCTCCACCCACGCGATGCCGATCGCCGACAGGATGAATACCGAGTGAATGCCGGTCTGCAACAACACCCCGGCCATCGTGTAATTCGTCGGATTCGGGCCGCCGATATTGCCGGCCTCGATAAATGTCCGAAGCAAATGGATCGAGGAAATCCCAATAATCGCCATTGCCAATTTGATCTTGAGCACACCGGCGTTCACGTGGCTCAACCATTCCGGCTGGTCCGGGTGGCCTTCAAGGCGCAGGCGAGAGACGAATGTCTCATAGCCCCCGACGATGACCATCATCAGCAGATTGGAGATCATAACCACGTCGATCAAGCCGAGCACGACCAGCATGATCTGCTGCTCGGTCGCTTGCGTGGCGTGCATCACCAGATGCGACAATTCCTTCACGAACAGAACGACATAGACGCCCTGCGCGACGATCAGCCCCAGGTACAACGGCAACTGGAGCCAACGGGAGCCGAAAATCAGGGCCGGTAACGGCTTCAGCGCCGAGTGCACGCTGATCTTCGGCGATGGATTCGATTCTGCCATGGCTGGTCCCGCGCGGTTTGCCAGCCACAGCGGCCAGCTTTCCCGTGCAGGTATAGCGCCTGACCGCCGCTCGCAAGGGCGGATCGCCAGTCATGCGCCCGGAGTCAGCCCTCGGTTGCGCCCGCGGCGACTACCCCTGGCGGCACTTCATCCGAGGGTTCTTCTTGTTGATCACATAAACCCGCCCCCGCCGGCGCACAACGCGGCAGTTCTTGTCGCGGACTTTCGCCGATCTCAGGCTGTTACGAACTCTCATGACACGCGTACTTCATCCAGAGGCAATCGAGGCGCGGTGGATAGGTGGGTGGGTGGCCGCTGTCAAGGCGAACCGCTCCGCGAGGCAGAGAATTCGTATGGCTACCCCCTGCATCTCCACCGGTCGGGATCACGCGCCCCGGCCGATTGCATGCCAGCGCACCATCCGCAGCCGTCCCGACCGGAACAGACGCAGCCGCATCAACCACAACTCGGCCTCACCGATCAGTTGCTGGGCCATCCGCGGAGACGGCTTCTCGGTCTCCATCCCCCGCACCGATGTTCGCCAGCCCAGGAGAGCCTGCTGCATATGGCGCTGCGAGATATCCTCGACGATCCGCACATCGAAACCCAACCGCCCCAGGACCCGGGTTATGGTGACCTCGGATGGGAGCGTCGCGGGATCCCGGTTCTCCAACTGGCTCCAGCGCGCCACTGTCGGATCCGACAACTCCAACGGGGCCGTGGCGACCAATTCCACCATGCTGAGTTGCCCGCCCGGTTTCAGCGCTGACGCGATCCCCGCAAGGGTCGGTTCAGGCGCCGATCCACGCAACGGCTCCAGCGCCAGGCCGTGATGGTAATAGCGCGGCGTAAACTCCGGTTCGGCCGGGTTCCAGGTTTCCACCTGTGCGCGCCGGCCGAGCTTGGATCGGATGATCCGCTCGGAGGCGGCATGGACGAGGTCGGGGTCCACCTCGAACCCGGCGACCCAAACGCCGAGCTTGGTGGCGACCGTGCAGGCGGGCCCGCCTGCACCGGCGCCGAGGAGCAGCAGGCTGGACGCGGCGGACAATCCGAGCGGCTTGGCGAGTCGCATGGTTTCGAGCGCTCCACCGGGAAACAGAAACCCATCCCCCCAAAGCGCATCCACTACCCCCATCCGCTCGGCCGGCCACCAGGAAGAAGTCTCTGTGATGAGGCTATGAGAGTAAGGCGGCTGGTGGTCGGCCGCGCTTATATCGGTCGGGGCGCCCGGTGGCATGGTGACCCCGCCGCCCCGCCCGAACCAGTTCCGAATTGCCGGCGCCATCATCCTGGGGGTCCTCCTGCGCGGGAGCATGACCGCAACAGGTTGACGAAGTGTTTATGGCGACACGGCCCGGCCGACGACCATACGATGCCGGATTGGCGGGTCAGTCGAACTCCGTCAGCACGTAGCGCACAACCTCCGGACCGGTGACCCGAGGCTTGTGACGATGGGCGGGACCCGCGGGGATGTGCAGCATGTCGCCCGGTCCCGCCTCGATCGTATGATCGTCGAACTGATAGCGGATACTGCCCGCCAGGATGAAGATCGAGTGGCCGGTTTCGCACCAGTTCGGCTCGGGCGCGTCCGGAGGGTCTGGGGCGCGTTCCTGATAGCGCAACGCGATGCCGAAGCCGGATTTGGCCTCTCTCACATTCAGGCGTCCGGAGGCGGCCACCATTGGGTGGTCGGCGGCACGAAACAGGTAAGGGCTGTCGGTCATGGAGAGAGTGTGTCCGATTTCGTCCATCGTCGCTACCTGGATCGCTCGCACGTTGGGGGGCTGCGCGGTCGTAAGCGTGGATGAAAATCGATGATCCGTGTGCTATGATTTGATCCATGAGCAACGCACTGCGCCATCCGATGACCTTGGATGAGTTCCTCTCGTGGGAGGAACGCCAGGCATTGCGCTTCGAATTCGACGGATTTGGCCCCGTAGCGATGACGGGTGGGACGATGGCGCATGCCACAATCCAGGGCAATCTGTCATTTTCGCTGCAGAGCCGACTACGGGGCAGGGGCTGCAGAGCCTATGGCAGCGACGTCAAGATCGAGGTTGACGGCAGCCTTCGATATCCAGATGCCGTTGTTCTGTGTTCTCCCCAAATCGGTTCCGCGACCGTGGGGCGCGATCCGGTCGTCGTGTTCGAAATTCTCAGTCCCAGCACGTCGCACACGGACCGGATTGTCAAGGTGCGCGAATATGGCACGACGGCGTTGATCCAGCGCTACGTGATCCTTGAACAGACCAGCCAGGCGGCAACCGTGTTCAGCCGCATGAACGGCGTCTGGGCGAGCATCGTCATCGACGGCGATGCCGATCTGGCACTGCCAGAGATCGGCATCGTGGTACCGCTGGCCGATCTCTATCTGGACGTGGCGTTCCCGGATGAACAGGCGACGGGGGAGTAGGCGAACACCTTGGCGGGCCGATCGCCCGCCGCGGCACTGCGTCAGGCCAGACCCAACTTGTCGGCGAGCCCGTGTCGGCCGCGAGATTCTTCAGAAGTTTCCAGGTGGCGTCCTCGACCGGGACGTCGTTCTTGCGGCGGTCCTACCGATATGCTCCCAGCCGAGGGGCGCGACATGGGCCAGCAGATCGTCGAGAACTGTCACGCCCCGCGCGCGTAGCTGGCGGACGGCGATGTCGAGATAGACCGTATTCCAATGAACAATCGCGGCGGTGAAGAGGCTCAGGCCCGACGCGGGGAAACTTTGGTTTTCGAAGGTGCGGTCTCGAACTTCCCCCTGACGATGGAAGAACACCGTACGCCGCGGCGCATTTCTGGCCTCACCCTTGTTGAGACCAGCCCACGGTGTCACGGATACTCGCCGAGCATCTGGCCAATCAGGCTTAGCGTGCAGTTTTGAACAAATCGGCAGGTGACCCCACTTAGGAAAGTAGCGGCACGACTTCGCGCGCAAATTGCTCCATCGCTTCAACTTGTTCGCTAATCACGAAACCAGGTAAGTTGTTGTTGAAATTCTGAACGCCAAGAGCTTGGTAACGTCGCAGGTCCGAGGCAATTTCCTCGGGACTGCCGTGCATAAGAGGGCGGGGTGAGGCCGGGGTTTTTGTTACCACGAACGGAGCCGTAAACGAAATGGTTACCGCATCCTCGGGTGCGAACCAAAGTTGTGCGATCAAGCGGCGGCCTTGGGTGACAGCTTTGGCTGGTTGAGATTGGCGGGTGCGAGTGTGTCGGCGGCGATCCCGGCCCAATAGGCTTCCCAGTCACCGTTCAGGCGGTTGATCCGCAGCGCGAGCATGTGTTCCGCGTGCTCGACCAGCCACCAGGCGCCGGGAAGCTTCAGGCGCTTTTGTGCGACATAGCGATGCGCGCTTTCGATTTCTCCGGAGCCGAT